>JAEWLD010000295.1 GCA_023393485.1 Bacteroidota bacterium | reverse complement strand
GTCTGAAATCACCAATGAATCGTCAACCGACGAATTCAAAATTGTTTTTTTGCCGCGCAACAAATACCATTATATCCGGTTTGACATCGACGATAAAAAGACTTTGCCGCTCAATGTGATCGCAGTTGGCGATATTCAGTTCGCCGGCGCAGGCAAGCCGAGGATCGAAAATCTCAAGCCCGCAAAAGTCACGTTTGAACAATTGCCCGAACACAAGACAACGCTGATCCATGTCGTGTTTGACCACGCGCAATGGATTACGGAATTCAATTTCAACGTCACGGCGCCGAACCATTTTAACCGCAATGTCACGCTTTACACCCAAGTTCCGTACAGGTATAAGCGAAAAAAAGGCATCCGCGAACAAATCATCCAGACTTTTGCGCTGTCATCCGAGCACACCAATAAATTTTTTGGGCCGTTCCACCAAAAGGATTTTTATTTCAGGATTGACAACCGAGACAATCCGCCACTGACGGTTAAAGACATCGTTTTTTCGCAAAAGCTACAGTGGATCGTCGCCGATTTGAAAGCGGGTGAAAAGTATTCAATTGGAACCGGAAACCCGAAACTGCCACTGCCCGACTACGACCTGGCCTATCCCGAAGCCAAACTCCACGGCGATTTGCCTGAAGCGGCCATTACCGAAATCAGCCATAGGACATCGCATTCCAAAAATGCACAAAACGCGCAGCTGCTTTGGCAGAAACCGTGGTTTTTATGGACGTGCATCGCGATTGCGGCGCTAGTGATCATGTATTTCACGCTCAGTCTTGTTAAGGACATGAAACGCGGGTGATTTGTAAAAAGATATTGTTATTTTTGCGAGCATAAACTCATCCCTATGCTGATCATCGGTATTGCCGGCGGAACCGGAAGCGGAAAAACGACCGTCGTCCACCAGATTATGAACGAACTGCCGCAGACCGAAGTCGGCATCATTCACCAGGATTCCTATTACAAAGCCAACGACGGGCTTTCATTTGACGAACGCGCGCTGATCAATTTCGATCATCCGCGGGCGATTGATTTTGAACTCCTGGTTGCGCACTTGCGTGAACTCAAGGCCGGACGTACGGTTGAGCAGCCTGTCTATTCGTTCGTGACGCACAACAGAACGGATGATACGGTAATCACGCATCCGAGAAAGGTAATGATTGTTGAGGGCATTTTGATTTTGGCCAATCCGGAACTGCGCGATTTGTGCGATGTCAAGGTTTTTGTCCACGCAGATTCCGACGAGCGACTGATTCGCCGCATGAAACGCGACATCGCCGAGCGCGGCCGTGATATGGACGAGGTTTTGGCGCGTTATCAGAATACGCTCAAGCCGATGCACCAGCAGTTCATCGAACCGACCAAAGCCTTCGCGGACATCATTATCCCGAATGACAAATACAACACCGTTGCGATTGACGTGGTTCGCGCGGTGATCAATCAGCGGATTTCGTGAGATTCGCTAAGGCAGAAAGCAGAAGCAGAAATAACTTTAACTTCGTAAATTCCACCGGGCAACGACCAACGACTACCAAACAAACTTAAATGTCTTACACACAGAAATCTTGGTTCAGGTTCATCAGCAACAAATATGTGTTGGTGACGCTGTTTTTTATCGTGTGGATGCTTTTCCTTGACAATTATTCGTGGTTCAACAGCCGCGTGCTCAACAGCCAGATCGACGAAATGGAAGACAATAAAAAGTACTACCAGGACGAAATCAGGAAAGACACCAAAAGCATCAAACTGCTCAAAAATCCTGACCAGATCGAAAAATACGCGCGCGAAAAATACTTCATGAAACGCGACAGCGAAGACATCTACATCATCGAATACGAAGGTGAGGCAAAAGATACGCGCAACCCCGTAGTTCCAAATTAAATTTGCGGAAGCCGGAATTGTAAAGCCAGCTATTTGATTTTAAACACCGCGGCTTCGTAAGGTTTTAATGACACGTTGAGTTGTGATTTTTCAGATTTGAAATCTGTTTTCCCTAAAATTTGCGTGGCCTTGCCTTTGAGTTGGATCGTTGTATGCTGCGGCGAGTCTGACAAATTGACTAAAACAAGGTTGCGCGACGGTACGCCTTTTCGGTAAAACGACAAAACACTGTCATTGGCATTCACCGCTTTTTCATAACGCCCGAATTTGAGCACAGGCGAATCGTTCCTGATCGCAAGCAAATTTCTATACCAATTCCAAAGCGAGTTTGGATCTGCTTTTTGTTCTTCGTAAGAAATGCCGTCGTTTGGCTTTTCGTTGCGGTTTGTCCACCATTCGCCGGTATCTTTATACCAGTGTGCCATGCCCTTACCGCCCGACGCATACCAATCAAAAGCTTCGCGAATCGGAATATCGTTGCCATCTGTGTTTCCGTTGTGCTGCTGCTCGCCTTTCATCCCGATTTCCTGACCATAATAAACCGACGGCAATCCGCCGATCAGCATTTGGATCGCGACCGCGGCCTTTTCCCTTTCCAGGGTCATGCCTTTTTCTGAAGCAAACCGGTTCGTATCGTGGTTTTCGATGAAGACCAACTGGTTTTTGCCGCGCGGGGTTTTGGCAAAAGTGCTGTCGGCTGCATTTTCGATCGCTTTTTTGTTGAATTGGCTTATTTCGAACTTGAGCTTGAAGGCGAAAGTGAAATCAACATTTCCCTTTGAAAAATAATCGTCAGGCCACACAAACCAATTGGCTTGCTCGGCAACAAATTTGAGTTTCGGGTTCACACTGCGCAAATCGGTTAGGATCGGTGTCCAGAACGTCGTGAAAAGATTCATCAGTTTGTTGGCGCTGTCAAGGTTGTCCATCATGTGATCAAGCCTGAAACCGTCAACGCCATCGTCAAATTTGCCGTCGCCGTTCGGATCCGCCCAATGCCTTAAAACTTTGAGCGTGTAACTTCTGACGTCTGGATTGGCGAGGTTTACCGTGATGATTTGCTTATGCTGGCCGTTATACATCGTAAAATCGGTAATGCCCCAGAAATACCACGGCTGGGTGTTTTCGGCATCGAGATAATACGGGAATTCCGCAAATTTTGACTTCGGCTTTTTGTACGAATCCTTAAACCACGGATGCCTGGCATCGATGTATTGCATTTCGACATCCTGGTAAATCTTCATGCCGCGCTTATGGACTTCCTTGACTAGCTTGAGATAATCGTCCATCGAACCGTATTCGGGATCGATATTCTCAAAGTCATACGCAAAATAATTGTGGTAAAAATCCGAGGCGTATAACGGCGTCAGCAAAATCGTATTGACGCCAAGCTCCTGGAAATAATCGAGTTTTTGGCCAATGCCGTCCAAATCACCGTGACCATCGCCGTCGCTGTCAAAAAAACTGCGCTGGAACACGTGGTAGAATACTTCGTTTTGGGCCGTGACCCCAGTTGCGCAAAACAATAAAAAGAAGGCAAAAAACTTTTTCATTCAGTGCTTTTTAAAGGTGACCTGCCGCAAGATCGTACCGCTTATCGGCCGCAATGTTACTTTTTCAGGTTGGCTCGTTTTCGGGTTGTAAAGCGACGTCTCGAATTGATTAATCCCGGTTTTTATAATTTCCGACGAAAGGTATTCGTAAATGGTCAAATCTTCGGCTTCATAGGTGACGTCGGCAAAATCCCGAATCGGATAAAGCTTGGTGATTTCAGGCACAGACTGAATTTCATGGGCGAGAACCAATGCGCCATACTGAAAATAATATTCGCCGTTTACATCTTGTTTTGTAACGGCTTCGGGCATAAAATCGATTGTGATTTTCTGCTTGCCCTTCCATTTTTTCCCGATGATGATAAAACCGTCCTGCTCGCGGTACTTTGTATTGACGCGAATTTTACCGGCCCAGTCAGGCTTGCGGATTTTGAGCGCAAACGGCGCATTGGCATCGACTTCAAACGCGATTGAATTGTTGAACGGATATTGCGTCAATTCGGTGATCACAACTTTTTTCCCGTTGATCCGGGTTTTTAGACGCGACGGCCCAAGCAACGCCGCAACTAGCGCGTCGCCTTGTTTGAGCCACATATAATTGACGTAATACGGCGCAATCCGGCCGGCGTTCGGCACACAGCAAACCGCCGCTTCTTTATGGACGGGCGAATATCGGTAGCGCGTTTGTTTCTTATCGATCGTATCCCCGTTGAGCCCGCCGGTCATCGCGTACGAATTGTCGGATTTGAGATAAGCGATGCTATAGGCTTCGGGATGACGCGCGCCTTGTGCCGCATTGAAAAACAGTTTTTCGATTTTGTCGCCATAGCCGCTTTCGCCCGATTTGGCAAAGAGGCTTTCATAGCTGTTGAGCAATTCGTGCGTTGAGCAATATTCATAGCCGCGGTTGGTGGCATCGGCTTTTTTGCCCGCAATCCATTCATCGCCGGCCGGACCGCCCGATGGCATGGCTTCGACTTCTATTTTCGACAGATATGTTTTGAGCGCACGCATCAATTCCGGATTGCCCGAGTGATAAGCCGCCAGAGCGAGTGAGCGCAAATGCTCGTATGTGTGGACGCCGTGCCCTTTGAGCATCAAATCCTGTTGGATCAACTTGGCGTATTGCGCATCTTCATTGAGCACCGCCGACGAGAAATCCTTGTACAAAAACAACGCGTAATCCAGATATTGCCGATCTTTTGTCAGCCTGTACATTTCCTCGAGCACATCGGTATAAGCCAGTCCGTGAGATAATCCGCCGACATTCGGGTTGACGGACTGGAATGGGTGCGAATTTTCCATCGGAAAGCCTTTCATCGTATTGGCGACCGACTTTTTGACCGCTTCAAAAACGTTTCCGTCGCCGCTGTACTGATACCACGCCAACAGCCCGCGGAGCAACGTGGCCTGTGCCCAGAGTTCGCCGTTTTCATTGTTGAAGTTGTAGCGCAATTCAGGGTCATAAATGCCGAGATAGCCGTCGGCGTCCTGCGTGGCGAGGATTTTATCGATATAGGTTTTGATCTTGGCCAAATGCGCCGCATCGCCAGCCAGAACCGCGCTGCGAATATAACCGTCGCGCCAGTTGCTTTGCGTTTCGCTGTTCCACCAAAGAAATTGAACCTGCCAATCGCCCTGATCGCCAACCGCGCCAACGTCTTTGCGCTTTACTTTTTTGGTCAACCGGTCGCGACCGTAAATGTCGTCTTTGACAATCAAATCAGGCGCAAGGCTGTCGAGATGGCCGGTATAGCCGCTTAAGTTGTTTTGGATTTGCTTTTTGATCCAGCCATCGGGCTTGACCGCGCCAAATGGCAGAACTTCCATTTTGGCCTGGACCGATTGGATTTTGGCATATGGATCTTGGGACAATGCAACGGCGGGCAATAGCCAAAGCATTGTCAGGGCAATGATTGTTCTTCTTCGCATATTATTTTTCCCAAAGTGCGTCCATTTCTTCGAGCGCTTTATTTTTGGTTTCGGGCACCGATTTCCAGACGAAAAACAGCGCAACGAGACAAAAAACCGCGAACAGCCAAAATGGGAATGCGCCATTAAAGATACGTTTTAATCCGGGATTTTCGGTCAGCATCGGGAAAGTTTGCGAGACGGCAAAGTTCGCAGCCCACTGGATGAACACGGCAATGGACAAGGCCAGTCCGCGAACGCGATTCGGGAAAATCTCAGCCAGCAACACCCAAACCACCGGACCCCAGGAAATCGAAAACGAACCCATGAAAAGCATCAAAAATACCAGCAGCCACGAGCCTGTCAAATGATGATATGCCGCATAACCCACGACCGCAAGCGACGCCAACATCCCAAGGCTGCCGACAATCAGCAAAGGTTTGCGCCCGACCTTGTCGACGAGCGCGATAGATACAATCGTAAAAATCAAATTGGTGACACCTAAAATGCTGGTTTCCAATAATGAAGCATTCGCATTACTGCCAAAGCTCTTGAAGATTTCGGGCGCGTAATACAATATCGCGTTGATTCCGGTAATCTGCTGAAAAACCGATAGCCCGATTCCAACGGTCAGCGCGCGACGCATTCCCGGGCTGAGCAATAATTTCCACGATTGCTTTTGATTTCCGGCAAGCGATGCAGTGACATCGGTCAGTAAAATGGCGACGCTTTCGACGGGATTAAAACGTTGGAGTATTTTCCCGGCGCGAGCGCTTTCCCCTTTTTCCAAAAGCCAGCGCGGACTTTCCGGGATAAAAAATACGAGAACAAGGTAAAGCAGCGACGGAATCGCTTCCGAAGCAAACATATAACGCCAGCCGAAGTTCAGGTTCCAATCCGCATCGCCCTGAAGCGCGATAAGATAGTTGACGAAATACACGACTACGATTCCAATTACGATCGCGAGCTGGTTATATGCGACGAGTGCGCCGCGTTTTTCGGCAGGCGCAATTTCGGCAATGTACATCGGAACAACCATCGAGGCCAGCCCGACGCCGACGCCACCGACAATCCTAAAAATAATAAATACCGAAAATGTTTCAGGAACGGCCGTCCCGACTGAACACGCAAGGAAAAATATCGCAGCCAGGAACATGCTCGCTTTTCGTCCGAACCGTCCGCTGATAAAGTCCGAGATGAACGCGCCGATCAAACAACCGACCAGCGCGCTTGAAATGGCCCAACCGGTCTGGGCCGGAGTAAGCGAAAAGTACGTGGTCAGGCTACCGATCGCACCCGAAATCACGGCTGTGTCGTAACCAAACAGCAATCCGCCGAGCGCGGCGCTGATCGCAATGAACCGTAAATTGTCAGAATGCGCCATTGGTTAAATATTGTTGCAGGTAGTTTTTCATTTGTAGGTTGATTTCCCATTGATCGGCTAGCGGTTCGCGGCTGAATGGCAGCTCAGGCATATACGGAAATGGCCCGGCTTCGGGCGTAATGGTGAACGTGTCATTTCCCTGGGTTTGCTGATGCGCGACAATCGCTTGCCACCAGCCCAGAAAAGCAGCCAGATGTTCTTTCCATTCGGGAGCAAAAGGGTTGGCGACCTGTGCCGTTTGTGCCGATCCGATACGCGCGTGGACATGCCCGATGTGGGGAATTATCTTGGCGATCATCGCGGTCTGGCCTTTGAGCATGCTTTCCGATACATTGCAAAAATGCGAAAAATCCGCCGTCAGTTCCAGCTCAGGAAATTGACCCAGATACGGCAACAGCGTCGGCAGATGGAATGAAAATCGTCCGCGGTGCGTTTCATGCAAAATGCGCAGGCCTAGTTTCGCCGCGCGATTCTCAACGGCACTGATGATGCGGCAATTGTCATCGAACCCAAAAAAATCCCGGCCAGTGTGCGCATTGATGAAGTCAGGCTTGAAATCGGATAAGTATTCAAGCCTTTCCTCCATCCGGTTGGCTAGCTGTTTGGGCGTATCGGCAAAACCGTCGATGACGAGCTGCGCGATAAACGAAAACGTACTTTGAGAACGTAAGGTTTCGATTTGGTCAAAAAGGGCTGTGTCACCAATACCTGGCGAGAGGTTTATTTCGAGTCCCGAATAGCCGCCGCCGAGCAGCTTTTCAAGAAATTCCAACGGCGCGAGATTTTCGCTTCCCCAATGCGTGCAGCAATAACGGATTTCCATCATGGATACAGCACGGGATTAATCGGTGAATTTATGACTTCGCCGACCCTGGCGCCCGGACACCATGTATTCCAATCATTGACTTGGTTTTCGTTTTCGGGTTGTTTGAGCTTCATATCCTTATCCATGTAAATGATGGTCATGACCTTTCGCATGTCTTTGGTCTGGTTTGCGCCTGCACGATGGAAAATCCAGCCTGAATGAAAACTGATTTCGCCGGCGTCAAACGGTTCGGCCACGTACGCAAAATCGGTGACGCGAAGCCTTTTTTCGATGGCGTTTTCACTTTCATCGCCAATTGCCAGCTCGCGGCCTTCAACAATGACATGGCTGCCTGCCGAAAACTCAAGCGGCCCCATTTCAAGCGGCGTTTCCTGCAGCGGGATCCAGGCCGTCACGGTTTTATCCGTTTCAAGCGGCCAGTAATATTGGTCGGCATGCCACGGCGTGATACCGCCGCCGCCTTCCTTGAACAGCGCCTGGTCGTGATACATCCGGACGCCGTCGGCCTGCAACAAGTCAGTCGCTATTTTTGCAACTCTCTTACTGAAAATCAAATGTTTGACTACATCGTTTTCGCGCCATAGGTTAAACAATTGCAAAAACGCCCTGCCGTATGTGTCGCGTTTATCAAGCGGACGCGCATCTGTATTCATTTTGGCGACTTGGGCTGAAATTGCCTGGTTAAAAAAAGCCAGGGTTTCTTTCTCGAGTACATTTTTAAGCTTGATGTAGCGGTTTTTTTCATAGAACCGGATTTGCTCCGGAGACAGTTGGTAAGGCTGCGCAAGTGTTTCCAGAACCGATACGGGAATATTCTCTTTCATAGCAATTTTATCACTCCATTTCAGCCAATTGAAGACCAGACGGCAATTTTTACAAAGCTAAAGCCGGCACTTAAAAAAAACCGACACAAAACAATAAAATACCAACACTATATTGACTATATTTGGCAATCACACGCAACTTAAAAGCAATATGCGACCATGAGAGCAGCATTTGAAAACGTCGAAACACTCAAAGGCAACCGTGCATATGTGGCCTATTCGTTCGCCGTTCTGTTTTTTCCGTTCAAGTGGCACTACCATCCCGAATTTGAATTGACGCTGATCACCAAAGGCAGCGGCAAGCGGATCATCGGCGATTGTCACGACAATTTCACTTCAGGCGATCTCGTGCTTTGCGGCTCTGGATTGCCGCATACCTGGTCAAGCGAGCCGACGAAGCAAAACGTCAGCGCGGTCGTGATCCAGTTTTCGGAAAATTTCATCGACAGCCTGACGCAATTTACCGAATGCGCCGATATCAGGCAGTTGCTCTCGGCAGCGGCGCGCGGGCTGTTTTTCGATCAAACGGTTTCATCAAGCGTTTCCAAAGCCATTGTAAAGCTGCCGAATCAGGATGGCGTGGCCCGAATCACATCGCTATTAAAAATACTGCAGAAATTGTCGGGCTGCGAATATTCAACACTGTCATCGGAAACCTTCACGCCCAGCCGCAGCAAGGAAACCGAAAACCGGATAAATAAAGTCTGCCGCTTCGTACAGGAATCGGCTGCTCAAAACATAACAGTCGGCCAGGCCTCGGCAATGGTCCATTTGTCAAAAAGCGCATTTTGCAAGTTTTTCAAGCGGACGATGAAAACCAGTTTTTCCGATTATGTAAACGACATCCGCAACGGCAATGCGTGTAATATGCTGTCTGAAACCGATAAAAA
>JAEWLD010000282.1 GCA_023393485.1 Bacteroidota bacterium | reverse complement strand
ACACACCCAACCCAAGACCCGACTTACGAAGAGGAAGGCAACTTTGAGCGCGAAGGCGTTGAGTATGAAAAACGTGCCCACTTCAGCTATTTCGTAAACGGCGTGGAAGAAATCAATCAGGACATGGGACTTCGCGTCCGCGGCGGCCACAGCCGTACTTTCCCGAGCAAGTCAATGACGCTTTATGCCCGCGATACATACGGCAATCCTGATTTTGACTATAAATTTTTTGATGACAATCCGTACGATTCATTCGAGCGTTTGGTATTGCGAAACGGCGGCGGCGATTTCTACGGCTCGACGTTCCGCGATGATCTGAACCAGCGCGCCTGTGCGTTTTTGCATTGTGAATACGAATCTTCGCAGCCGGCCGTGACATTCCTCAACGGCGAATACTGGGGCATTTTGAACGTCCGCGAAAAATATGACAACAATTATTTTAAACAGGTTTACGGTTTTGACGACATCGATTTGATCGAAAACGGCGGCGATGAAGTCGATGAAGGCGATTCAGATCACTGGGATGCGTTGACAACCTATATGCAAGGCCATAATCTGACTGCCGATTCCGAATACAATTACGTTCTGACGCAACTTGATCCGGAGAGTTTCGCAGATTATTACATTGCGAACATCTACATGGACAACGTTGACTGGCCCGGCACGAACACGACTTTCTGGCGCAAGCGCGTGCCTTATACCGCTGACGCTCCGTATGGCGCGGATGGCCGCTGGCGCTGGGCTTTCCACGATATGGATGACACCTTGAGCATCACTTCTGAAAGCGTCAACCACAACAATTTGGCAGACGCGACGGCCACAAACGGTCCGGCTTGGCCAAACCCGCCGGCATCGACATTGTTCCTGCGCAAGATGCTCAACAACAACAATTTCAAGAATTATTTCATCAACCGTTTCGCCGATTTGATGAACAGCCATTGGAAAAGCGACCGTTTGATCGGCATACTTGAGGATTTCCGCACTATCGTCGAGCCCGAAATGGAAAACCATTTCCCGCGTTGGCAAACCCTTCAAGACATGGACGACTTTGACTGGGTGATGAACACCGAAACCGATTTCTTCAACCAGCGTCCTGTCGCGCAGCGCAATCACATCCGCGCGAAGTTCGGCATCGCAAATAACATCAATGCAACTTTGGACGTGTCCGATCCGGCGCATGGTTATGTCAAAATCAATACGATTGAAATCAAAGACGGTACGCCGGGCGTCGACGCGCAGCCTTATCCCTGGACAGGCGTTTATTTCTCAAACATTCCCGTGACTTTGAAAGCAATTGCCAATCCTGGTTATGTATTTGACCACTGGACCGGCGCATCGACCGCTACTACAGATGAGATCACGATTACGTCTGCATCTGCATTTTCTGTGACGGCTGTATTCGTTCCGCAAACAGTCGCGTCAAGCGAACCGATTTATTTCTGGTACATGGATACCAATATTCCGAATGATACGCCGCTGACTTCACTGGCATCGACATTTGAAGCCGATAGTGTTGACGGGAACATTTCATACACATCATCATTGCCGGGCTATCCGTACACTTCCGCCGATCCATTGTGGCGTCACGGCTCGATGGAAAGAAGGAATAAGCCGACTCCGATCAATTACATTCCCGAGGCCAACGGCGGCGCGCCGTATGTTGCCTCAAATATGCGCGGTTTGCAGATCACCGAACCTTTGCAGACTGCAACCGGCGAGAACACAATGGTTTTCAATTTCTCGACTGCAGGTTATGAAGACATCAAATTTTCATTCGCGGCGCAAAACGAGCTTACGAACGCCACCGGAATCTTGATCGATTATTCAACCAATCCGGGCACTCCGACCTGGACAACTGCAGGATTGGCATCGTCTACATTGCCATTGAACTCGGTATTTGAACTTTTCGATGTCGATTTCAGCAGCATCACCGCGGCAGACAACAACCCTGATTTCAAAGTCCGCGTGCGCTTCACCGGGACCGATATGGAAGTCGATAATGGCAACCGGATCACGTTCAACAATATCGCTGTCCACGGTACTGAGTTGATTCTCGGCACGCCAACCGACGATTTGACGCGACTGACGGTTTTCCCTAACCCAACAACAGGCATTCTCAGTGTTGGCGGAACAAATGGCGAAGTATCGTTCAACGTATTTACGATGGATGGCCGCCTGGTAAAAGCTGGCAGGCTCAGCCCGTCAGCGCAATTGTCAATTGATGAGCTGAATACTGGCTTGTATTTATTGCAGCTGGCTTCTGAAGGCCGTATCGAAACCAAAAAAATCATCAAAAAATAACATCGTCTATTTTTACTGATGAAGGAGGTCATTTTGGCCTCCTTTTTTTTGTCGGATAAATCAAAAATGATGAAATGTCGCAAAAATTTCTTAAGTAAATCTTAAGCAAGATTTAAGTTTCTTAATTGTTGCAATTCATCGTGTAAATGCGTCGTGTAACGAAGAAAATTGTAGTCGGGCATTTCGTTTTTTTATTTTACGCCCTTAAACTCAATGCTACAATGAAAAAAATTACACGCCTACTCTTCTATTTCTGCTTTTTATTATTTTCATATCACGCGACGTCCCAAATCGTCATCAATGAAGTAGTGTCATCAAACACTTCGGTCAATACAGATGAGGATGGAACCTACCAGGATTGGGTTGAACTTTACAATAACGGCTCCTCACCAATACATCTCAACGGCTATGGACTGACCGATGACAGCACGGATTTGTTCAAATGGGTTTTCCCCAACGTCACCGTTCCCGCGGGCGGCTATCTCCTGGTTTGGTGTTCAGATAAAAACAGGACAACGCCGGGCCAACCGCTGCATACCAATTGGAAAATCGGTGCAAGCGGCGAAACCATTTCGCTGACCAGCATCGGCGGTATTGTCATAGACCAAGCGCCATCGACCGCTATTCCGGCGAACCAGTCGCTTGGGCGTCTGCCAAATGGAAACGGCGGATTCGTCATCATCACAACACCAACTCCCGCAGCGGCCAACTCAGCCGGCAGCGGCGGCCAGCTCGATGCACCGACTTTTTCACACAATTCAGGGTTCTATACTTCGGCGTTTACCCTGACGATGACTTCGAACGATGCTGCAGCAACGATAATCTACACGCTTGACGGATCCGAACCAAGCGCTTCTAACCTTGGCGGAACAACATACAACTACAAAAATTCCTACCCGATGTTGGCCGGCCAGCCGTACGGCCCGATGCTTTTCAGGTCATTCCAGTCAAACACGTATTCGGCTCCGCTCAATGTAATTGACAGGACATCGCAGCCGAATAAAGTCGCCAATACATCGACGACCTACGACTTTACGCCTGATTATCTTCCCGGAGTCAATATTTTCAAAGGCACTATCGTCCGCGCAAAAGCCATTAGGCCAGGTTTTACAGACAGCCCGACCGTGACGCGCAATTACTTCATTACGCCAGCGGGTGCAAGCCGTTATTCGCTTCCGGTGATTTCACTGAGTATTGACGAAAACAAACTCTTTGATTATGAAGACGGGATTTACGTGGCCGGAAAACTGTTCGATGACTGGCGCCAAGCCCATCCAACGACCAACGCGACCGGCGCTATCGGCAATTACGACCAAAAAGGATCTGACTTTGAACGCGTTGCGAACCTGCATTATTTCGTCAACGGCCAACCGATTTTGAACCAGGATGTCGGCATCCGCGTACAAGGAAACAATTCGCGTGTATATCCGAGCAAATCGCTCAACATCTACGCGCGCAGCGAACTCGGGGTCGGCAGCATGGCGCATAAATTTTTCGCCGACGAGCCTTACACCAGTTTCACGCGTTTGGTGTTCAAAAATTCGGCGAGCGATTTCTATCAATCGATGTTTAAGGACGCATTGTGCTCCGAACTCGCAAAACCATTACACACGCAAACCGAAGCGAGCCAGCCGGCCGTAGCGTTTATCAACGGAGAATACTGGGGACTTTTGACGGTTCGCGAAAAATATGATGACGAGTTTTTCCTTCGCGTCTACGGCATTCCGAAAAACCAGATCGAACTGCTTGAAAACGACGGTTATTATGTTGAGGAAGGCACCAACACGCATTTTCTAAACATGTATGATTATTTCGAGAACAATTCGCTTGTGCCGCAAGCCAATTACGACTATATCCAAACGCAGATGGACATCGAAAGTTATATCGATTACTACTGCTCGGAAATATATTTCGAAAATGGCGACTGGCCGGGAAACAACATCATTTTCTGGCGACGGAACACGGCTTACAACCCGAATGCACCTTATGGCAACGATGGCCGTTGGCGCTGGGCGATCCACGACATGAGCTCAACCTTCAGCCATCCTGAAGAAAATACTTTGGCCGCTGCGACAGACCCCGACGGTCCGCCTTTCCCGAACCCGTCATGGTCAACGCTGATGTTGAGGAAACTACTTGAAAATCCAGACTTTAAATACAAATTCATCACGCGTTTCGCCGATGTGCTCAATTCGACGTATCATGCCACGCGCGTAAACGCTAAAATCACCGAACTTCGCAACGAAATTGCACCCGAAATGGCTGAGCAGATTGTTCGCTGGAAAGCGCCTGTCGATATGCTCGAATGGAATTATTGGGTCGGAAGGCGCATTACCTTCGCCAACCAGCGTCCGGCGTACCAGCGCGATCATATCCGTGCAGAATTCGGGATCGCTAACAACATCAACCTGACGGTCAATGTTTCAAATCCCGACCATGGCCTGGTTAAAGTAAATACAATTGAAATCTCGGACGCAACTGCAGGCATTCCGGCAAATCCATATCCGTGGACAGGCGTGTATTTTTCAGATATACCGGTTAAACTCAAAGCCGTCGCCAAACCGGGTTATATGTTTAGCCACTGGATTGGCGCTTCTACCGCCACGACCGAGGAAATTACATTGACTTCGGCCACATCATTGTCTGTAACGGCTGTCTTTGTTCCAATGTCGTTCGCACCTGAAGTCGAAGTGCCGATTAACTTTTGGTACATGAACGGCGCCATTCCAAACGATACGCCACTAACGAGCCTGAGCTCATCATATGAAATCGCAACTGATGCAGTGATTGGCTTTCAATCTGTTTTTGCGGGTTATCCGTTCGATGCCTCACACCCGAACTGGCGCATGGCATCGATGGAGCGCCGGAACAAACCTACGCCAATCAACTATCGTCCGGCTGCAAACGGTGGCGCGGCTTACGTGCAAGGCGACATGAAAGGCCTGCAAATCACCAAGCCGTTCCAGGATAATGG
>JAEWLD010000260.1 GCA_023393485.1 Bacteroidota bacterium | reverse complement strand
GCGCAGGCTATATCGAAAGAGATCAGCAAGGCCAGACCAACAAATGGAATTACAATTACTGGGCGATGCCGGTTGGCGCGATCAATGCCACCACAAACAACAACCCGCAGACCGTCGCCTCATTGATGAAGGACGGCACGAATGCCGCAAACCCGCAGCCAATACAGTGGACTACCGGCTTAAACAGCACGGCCTCAAACCCGATCACGCTCAGCAGCTATTGGATTTTCAAATTCCAGAACGTTTCCAATGCTTACGCCAACTGGTCAAGCGTCGGGCCAACCGGAACATTGTCTGCCGGGCAAGGATTTACGCTCAAAGGCAGCAGCGCGCTGACGCCTTCACAGAATTATACATTTGTCGGAAAACCCAACAACGCGGCCATTACATTGCCGATCGCGGCAAACAACCTCAACTTGTGCGGCAATCCGTATGCGTCTGCCATCGATGCCAACCAGTTCATCACCGACAATTTAGGCTCACTGACCGGCACATTGTACTTCTGGGAGCATTTCAGCACCAATAACACACACGTGCTGGCAGATTACCAAGGCGGTTACGCTACCCGTACGCTTGTTGGCGGAACGCCTCCGGTATCGCCGTCTGAAGTTTCAGGCCTGGGCAGCAGCAGCAAAGTTCCGGGCAGGTTTATCCCTGTCGGGCAAGGCTTTTTCGTAGGCGCAAATACAACCGGTGGAACCATTACGTTCAACAATGGCCAAAGGGCATTCGTCAAAGAAAACGATGTGGATTCAAATACGATGTTCAGGCAAAGTCAAGCCAATGGCCACGGAAATCAGGCCAATGCGCACACCAATCACTCTGATATTTTCCAGGATGATACATTCGGCAAAATCCGGGTCGGTTACAATTCGACCAATAACTATCACAGGCAAGTGTTGCTCGGATTTATGGACGAGTACGCCACGGCAGGATTCGATCCGGGCTACGATGCAAAACATATTGACAACCAGCCAAACGACATGTATTTTGTGTTGGGTTATGACATGCTCAATATCCAGGGCGACGGCTTCTTCAATTCAGGCAATGTCTATCCAATCGGAGTCAAGAACGCAATGGCCGGCAACGTAAGCTTTATACTTGACGGAACCGAGAATTTTGACGAGAACCAGCCCATTTACATTTACGATAATGTTACGGGATTATATCACAACATCCGCGAGGAAAAATTCAACATCGCGCTTCCGGCCGGAACCATAGACAACCGATTCTCACTGCGCTTCACCGCCGGCGGATCATCGGCTAAAGGAACCGAAGCGGCGGAAAGCAACATCTTTGTGGCTTATGCCAGCGCCAATAGTACGATCAACATCAAAAACACGGTAGAAGACCAAAACGTAAAATCGGTTGAATTGTACAGTATACTTGGGCAGGCTATTGCAATATGGGATGTTGCGTCGCAGGATCAGAAGCATATCCAGATTCCGGTAAACGACCTTTCAACGGGTACTTATATTGTGAAGATGAAGACCAATAAAGGCGATGAAAGCAAGAAAATCATCGTGAAATAAGCAACCTATGACTTAACTCTTTTTGCCCCAACAAAAAGATGTAAAAAAGCTTCCTGTGAAATATTCGGGAAGCTTTTGGTTTTATGGACCTTATGCGACTGGAGAAAGTCAAACCTAAGTTTTTTTTAACAAAAACTGCGGCCTTCCCGTAACTGGATCGTTAAAGATTTTTTAGGGAGACACGCGCCTCTTCCCTGAAGGTAAATTACAAATTCCTCAAACTTCCCATTTGCGGAAAAACCGCAATCAATCCTAAAAGGTGTCGCGTGCTATACGTTTGATATCAATGCGTCTTTCAAACCGCCAAGATCCAGCATTTGCTGCGCTCCCGATTGTAGATCCTTCAATTTAAATTTTCCCGCATTCACCTCATCGCTTCCCGCCATGACAACAAAAGGTATGTCACGCCGCTCTGCGTGCTTAAATTGTTTATCGATTTTTGCATTGTCCGGATAGAGTTCAGCTTTGATTCCGGCGCGGCGCAATTGCCCGATTGCCTGCATCGCGTAAAATGCCTCGGCATCGCCATAATTAAGAAAAAGCGCCGTTGTGCCTGAAGTTACGGTTTCTGGAAATAACCCGAGTTGCTCGATCACCAGGTAAATCCTGTCAAGGCCAAACGAAATCCCGACGCCGCTCATGTCTTTGAGGCCGAAAATCCCCGTCAGATCGTCATAGCGTCCGCCGCCGCCAATCGAACCCATGTTGACGCTTTGCGGCGCAGCGACTTCAATGATCGCGCCCGTATAATAATTGAGTCCGCGCGCGAGCGTTACATCGAGGTCGAGCGATGATGCAATCCCAAGTGTCAGAACATTGTCGCAAATGAAACGGAGTTCGCCGATTCCTTTCAAACCTTCTTCGGAACCTGAAAGTAAAGCCGCCAATTGATTGAGCTTTTCGTCAATCGTACCCGAAAAACCGAATAAAGGCTGCACTTTTTCAATCGCAGCTTCCGAAATTCCTTTTTCGAGCATTTCCCTTTTGACGCCGTCCTCGCCAATTTTGTCGAGTTTGTCCAGCGCAACGGTAAAATCAATCAATTTATCTTTCGCACCAATGACCTCGGCAATGCCCGAAAGCACTTTGCGGTTATTGATTTTTATCGTGACGCCCGAAAGCCCGAGCTCGGTAAAAACCGCGTCATACAATTGCACAAGTTCAACTTCCTGCCACAACGACTTTGAGCCAACGACATCGGCATCGCACTGGTAAAACTCGCGGAAACGCCCGTTCTGCGGACGATCGGCGCGCCAGACCGGCTGGATTTGATAACGCTTGAACGGGAATACGATTTCATTTTGGTGCTGGACCACATATCTTGCGAATGGAACGGTCAAATCATAACGCAGCGCTTTTTCCGAAATCGATGCGGTCAGGCGCAGGCTGTCTTTTTCGGCCAAAAATTTTTCATTGGCTTTTAACAGGTAATCACCCGAATTCAGGATCTTAAAAATCAAGCGGTCGCCTTCCTCGCCATATTTTCCCATCAACGTTTCCGAATTCTCGAACGACGGCGTTTCGATCGGCTGATAGCCGTACAACTCGAAATTCCTGCGGATGACATTGAAAATATATTGGCGGCGCGCCACTTCCTGTGGTGAAAAATCGCGCGTGCCTTTTGGGATGGAGGGTTTGGTTGCCATTTTTTTGTTCAAATGTTGATATTTCGGCTATCCGAAAGTTTGTGCAAATATCGGAGATTGAATTGACAATTGATAATTGATAATTGACAATGGTTACGGTCGGGCGACAAACTTCGCCGGCAATCCCGAAAGAATTTCTCTTAGCAAAAAGCCATCGTTTATAAAAGATTAGGTAAATGTACAATCCTATTTTTAGAGAAAACTCCTAATTGTCAATTGTCAATTGTCAATTATCAATTAAATTTGTTTCCAACAAATTTTCCATGTTTAAACTTCTCCGCGAAAACATCCGCATTGCCACCGGTTCAATCAAGTCGCAACTGCTCAGGACAATCCTGACGGTTATGATCATCGCCATCGGGATTACCGCGCTTGTCGGGATTTTGACTGTTGTTTCCGCGCTAGAATATACGATTTCGGGCAAGTTCGCGTCAATGGGCGCCAACACATTCAACATCACGCAATACAATTTCTCGGAGCAGATTGATGGCGATGGCGACGGTGACGAAAAGCCGCACCCGCAAATCACTTATCCGCAGGCCAAGGCGTTTGTTAATACTTATAATTATCCGAATACGCATCCATCGGTTTCATTTACGGCGGCAAGACAAGCCGAGGTGAAATTTGAATCTAAGAAGACCGATCCCGAAATCGCCATTGTAGGTGTCGATGAATTTTTTCTGGTCAATTCGGGCCTGGAAGTCACTAAAGGGCGCAATTTCACGCAATTTGACATTTCTAACAACGCGCCTGTCTGCATCGTCGGATCCGATTTTGAAAAAGACCTGCTAAAGGATGTCAACCCGATTGATAAGGTGATTTCAATCCGCGGCGCCAAATTCCGCGTGATCGGCGTGCTCAAGGAAAAAGGCTCGACCTTTGGCAACAACCAGGATTTGCGCGTACTGATCCCGATCCAGGTAGCGCGCTCGCTGTTTACAGCGCCAAACATCAATTACGACATCAGCGTGATGACCGACCAGAAAGAACTGCTTGACCGCGCGATTGATCAGGCAACCGTGACCATGCGGCAAATCAGGCGGCTCAGTCCGGTCGAACCCAATGATTTCGGGATTTCACGAAGCGACGATTTGATCAATCGCATCCTGTCTATCACCGATTATTTGAGTTGGGCGGCCTGGATCATCAGCGTCATCACGATTTTCGGCTCGTCGATCGCGCTGATGAACATTATGCTCGTTTCGGTCACAGAACGCACCCGCGAAATAGGTGTTCGTAAAGCCCTCGGCGCCAACCGGACTACGATCGCGGTACAATTCTTCATTGAAACGCTTGTTGTCGGGCAGCTCGGCGGGCTTGTCGGGACAATTCTCGGAATATTGCTTGGCTGGGGCGTTGCAAGCGCGATCGATTTCAGTTTTACGATTCCTTGGGCAGCGATCATTTGGGCATTTGTGATTACATTCATCGTTGCGGTCGTATCGGGTTCGTATCCTGCAATCAAGGCCTCAAAACTCGACCCGATTGAGGCATTGCGGTACGAGTAGCTTTCTGCTTTTGAATTGAATTAATTTTCCGACGTTTAGACCTAATGCCTGAAAATGAAAATAGTTGCACTTGCAATTTTATTGTCGGTCAGCCTGACGACCATTGCTCAGGAAACCGCTGAAAAAACCAATCCGATTATCTTTATCGAAGGCATGTTCGGCGGCGGCGGCGGCGAATTCGCAGGTTTTGTATTGGCCGCAACCGCGAATTACCAAACCGGGAAACATCTATTTACTGCAAGACTTGCAGACCACCGCGAGACAAGCTATACAGCAATTGCGCTTGGCTTATCGGGCCTTCCGATTTTCACGCCGCGCATGCGCAATACGGAATATGCGTTGCTTTACGGCAGGCGATACACCAAGAATTCGGTTTCATACAGTTTTGCCGGCGGGTTTTCACATGACAAGCTCGACACGAAATTGCGCGATGACGATGGCGTTGTCTACATCGACAGTAAATCGTATCAAGGCTTTGCCTATGAATTCAACATCAAATGGTTCAAGCGCGAGAGGCGGCCGTATAGGGTTTATATGGTCATTCCCGTGGGCGAACCAACAGGCTTCGGTAGAAGTATCGGGTTTAAACTATGCGGAAATATCTCAGGGCACAGCTATTTCGGGATCGGGATAACCTACGGTTTTGGCTGGCATAAATACTATTGATCACAATTTCGCGAGAATCATCCGGTCATTGCCGTAAATATCCTTGTGCAATTCCAGGTAGCTGAAACCTTTTTGTTCGAGCATGTCCATCGTTTCCTTAGCCAGATATTGGTTGATCTCAAAGTAAAGTTTGCCGTTTTTTGGAACATGTCCTTTGGCGATATCGGCGATTTTGCGGTAAAACAACAGCGCATCGTCATCAGACACGAAAAGCGCCAGATGCGGCTCATGATCCAGCACGTTTTTCTTGATTTCATGCTTTTCAAGCTCGCGTACGTACGGCGGATTTGAAACGATGATGTCAAAACTCTCAAGCAAAAAATTGGTTTCGAGTATGTTTTTTTGAAGGAAATTAACGGTAACGCCATTGCGTTCGGCATTCCTTTTCGCGACGGTGAGCGCACCTTGAGAAACATCGATCGCATAAACCCTCGCGTTGGGAAGGTTTTTCGCAAGTGCAATCGCGATGCAGCCGCTTCCGGTGCCAATGTCGAGGATTTTCGGGCTTGATTTGTGGATTTGTGTGTCAGACAGAATCCACGAGACCAATTCCTCGGTTTCGGGCCGCGGAATGAGTACATTCTCATTGACCTCGAATTCAAGCCCGAAAAAATGTGTTTTACCCAAAATATATTGGATCGGCGTTTCCTTTTTTAATTGCGCGAGAACGAAATCCCACCCGGCCAATTCCTCGTCGGCAAGCGGAAATTCAGGATTGAGTGCGAGGTCGACGCGTTTGAGCCCGCGGAAATCTTCGAGCGTCAGGTAAAAAAAGCTCTCGGCTTCCTCGCGCCCGTAATGCGCCTCAAGTTCGGCAATGAATCTGTTTCTGTATTCCCTGATTGTCATAATCTTCTGATCATCCAGACCGGGCAGGCGTTATGTCCGGTGTTGCCCATTGGCGCCTCAATATAATCGAAACCCGATTTTTTGTAAAGCTTTTGTGCGGCTTCCATATACGGCATGGTTTCGAGGTAGCATTTTTCAAAACCGATTTTCCTGGCCGCCGAAAGACATTTGTCCATCATCGCCGAGCCCAAACCTCTACCGCGCGCTTCGGGCAAAAAATACATTTTCTGAAGTTCGCAGATTTCGTCCGATTCGTTTTGCAGTTGCGCGATGCCGGCGCCGCCTAAAATTTTTCCGTCCTGTTCGACGACAAAATACGCTGAGCGCGGGCCGTTGTAGGTTTCGAACATGCAATCCAACTGCGGGTCGGCATACGCTGTACCGACTTTTGGAACATTGTGCGCAATCAACACCTCGCGAATCACCGTTGCGATCTGCGCATCGTCTTCCGGCTGTATTGGTCGAATATTCGGGCCCATGTCTTAATTTAAAATTTATAATTTAAAATTTAAAATAACTTTGCATCATGCGTCACGAACACTTCATGCAGCGTTGCATCGACCTCGCCAAAAACGGGCTTGGCACAACCTACCCGAATCCGCTCGTCGGCTCGGTCATCGTCCACAAAGATACGATAATCGGCGAAGGCTGGCACCGAAAAGCGGGCGAAGCGCATGCCGAGGTCAACGCGGTCAATTCGGTCAAAGACCAATCGCTTTTAAAAGAATCGACGCTTTACGTCAACCTCGAACCTTGCAGCCATTTCGGCAAAACGCCGCCGTGCGCCGATATGATCATCCGGATGAAAATTCCAAATGTCGTCGTCGGTGCGGTAGATCCGAACCAGCAAGTGGCCGGAAAAGGAATCGAAAAGCTCCGTGCTGCCGGGATTGACGTCACTGTCGGCATTTTGGATGATGTATGTCTGGAACTCAACAGCCGTTTTTTTACTTTCCACAACAAAAAACGGCCGTACATCATTTTGAAATGGGCAGAAAGCGCCGATGGTTTTCTGGCGCCGACCGGGAAAGACGAAAGGAATCCGGTTTGGATTACGTCTCAGGCATCGCGGCAACTTGTGCACAAATGGCGCAGCGAAGAAGCGTCGATTCTGGTCGGGACGCAAACCGTCGTCGATGACAATCCCAGGCTGAACGTACGCGACTGGAACACAATTAATCAACCAATTCGATTAGTTATTGACAAATCGGGCCGAATTCCCGCAGCTTCGCATATATTTGATAACGAGCAGAAAACGGTTGTTTTTTCTAAAGAAAAACGGTTTGCAGACAGTGAAAACCTTACGTTTGAGACCGTCGATTTCGGCCTTGACATTTTGCCGCAAATGCTCGATGCGATGCACAGGCGCGGCATCCAGTCCGTGATTGTCGAAGGCGGAAACCGGACGCTGCAATCGTTTATCGACGCCGGGCTCTGGGACGAAGCGCGAATTTTCGTCGGTCAATCATTGTTCGGAAACGGCACGAAATCGCCAACGCTCAACCGGCGCGATTCAAAAGAAAACTGGATAGACAAGGATAAACTCTTAATGATTCGAAACCATGATCAACACCATTATTTTTGATTTCGGTGACGTGTTTGTCAACCTCAATAAAGATATTTCGGTTTCAGCATTCCAAAAATTGGGGCTGGACGGCCCGAAAGACGATTTGATCGAGCTCAATGCGCGGTTTGAAATCGGTGAGATTACCGAAGATGAATTTCTCGACGGCTTTAAAAAGCACATTCCCGATGCAGATATTGCCGATATCCGCGCCGCCTGGAATTCGCTGATTGGCGAGTTTCCGCTGCACAGGCTTGAATTCCTGCAAATGCTTTGCGGAAAATACCGGCTATTTCTCCTGACCAATACCGATTCGATCCACATCGATCATTTTGAGCAAAACGTCGGCATGACATTCTCGCGCGATTTTTATGGCTGTTTTGAAAAAGTCTATTATTCGTATGAAATGGGCAGGCGCAAACCCGACCAACAGGTTTTTGAATACATCATCCGCAAACACGACCTGAATCCCGCGCGGACGTTATTTGTCGACGACAAAAAAGAAAACACCGATGCCGCGGCCGCAGCCGGGCTGAAAGTCTGGAACCTGCAACCCGGCGTTGAGGACGTCGTTGACTTGTTTGAGAAAAAATACCACACGGCTTAATTTTGGACACTTACCGAACGCTTTCGGCGGCTTCCCGGGAAGTATTGCTGAAAGAAAAAAACAGTAAATTTTTTGGCTATGCTTTTCCCGTGAATTCAGAAGAGGAAATCAGGGAACATTTGGACGCGTTGCGGAAAAAGCACGTCGGCGCGGTACATTGGTGTTACGCCTGGCAACTCGGCGCTGAAAAGATTTCGTATCGGGCCAATGATGACGGCGAACCGTCAAATTCAGCGGGCATGCCGATTTATGGTCAAATCCAGTCGTTTAAGGTTACGAATGTTTTGGTTGTGATTGTCAGGTTTTTTGGCGGCGTCAAATTGGGCGTCGGCGGATTGATTTCGGCGTATCGCGAAACCGCAAAAATGGCATTGGAAGCATCGGAAATCATAGAGAAAACCATTGAGGTAAAATTCGTCATCTCATTCGGCTATCAACATATGAACAAAGTCATGCGAATCGTCCGTGAGAAAAATCTGGACGTGGTTTCGCACAAAATGGATATGGATTGCGAGCTCGTGGCCATCAGCCGCAAACTGCAGGCCGACGCGGTGAAGGAAGCTTTTTTGAGCGTATTCGGAGTCGAGGTTAAAGCGCTGTAAGCCTTTTAACCAAACAATAGGTCAGATAAAAATGAGATACTTCTAATTCTTAATTCAGAGACAGCTTTTCAGATCGACGACACCTTCGAAATAAATCACATATCGCCCGGGCTGCCATTCGCCGTCTGAAATCAGGAATAATTTGCCGTTTTTTATAAAGTATCCGACCCCGAGATTTTCTTTCTTGTAGTGTTTAATATCGGCCAATGCTTTTTCTTCGATGTCGAAAGCCTCGCGCAATTGCTCAAAACACCCGCCTGAAACCCTGCTTTCGAGATGTTTGAAATCATCCAAATCGCGGGCGGAAAAGTAGTATCGTTCCATTTCATGAATTACGAAACGATCGTCGTAGAAACCGTGTTCAAAACCGTCGTAAAGTAGTTTTCTGTTGTCGTTTAAAATTCTGATCATTGAAATCTGATTGTCTTGGCGGAAAGTAATCTCAACGTGTTCGCACCGGCCTACAAACCTTCCACGCTATCAAGAATTTTCCTGATATTAGCCGGCGGCGCAATCGGCCTTCCAGATTTCACATCGACGAAAACCAATAGGAAATAGGCCGTTGTCAACAACTCGCCTGACTCAGAAGTGATTTCACAATCGAACTCGAGTTTGACCGAACTCTGGCTTTTGTAAGTGGTTTTGATGTTGAGCAAATCATCATATCTTGCAGGCTTTTTATAATTGAGCGTCATCTGCACAATCGGCAGCGCAATTCCGCCTTCTTCGAGGCTTTTATAGGAAACGCCCTGAGCGCGAAGCCATTCGACCCGGCCAATCTCAAAATAAGGTATGTAATTGCCGTGATAAACAACACCCATTTGGTCTGTTTCTGAGTATCGTACACGCACTTGAATCCAGTGTTCACGCATCATTTCATCGGTTATTTTTAACCGTTAAAAATAGGCCCTTACGACAATATTTCTGAAAAATCAACGGCCTAAAAATTTTTTTTTAACGATATTTGTTCACATATTTGTTCTCCCCGAAGTCTTATAAAAAGACCCTATTTTCTTTTGTAAGATAACCTTTAATAAAAATACAAATTACTAGCGATTTATGAATAGAACTGCGCAATCAGTATGGGAAAACTGTCTGTCGTTTATAAAGGACAACATCCAGGAACAGGCCTACAAAACCTGGTTCGAGCCGATCAAGTCCGTCGAGCTTACCGACAATGCGCTTTACATTCAAGTACCGAGTAAATTCTTTTATGAATGGCTCGAAGAACACTACGTAAAATTGCTTAAGGTCGCACTAACCAAAGAACTCGGAAAAAACGCGAAGTTACTCTATAAAATCAAGATGGAAAACACTTATGGCAACAAACAGCCCTTTACGGAGCAGTTGCCAAGTGCGCATCGCAGTCCTGTAAAGACGCAGGAGGTCGATGCTCCGTATAAAAACCTGAGTCCTGAGCTTAAAAATCCGTTTGTGATTCCAGGCATCCGCAACCTGAAAATCGAGTCGCAGCTCAACCCGAATTACAGTTTCGACAACTTTCTGGAAGGCGATTCGAACCGTTTGGCGCGTTCGGCCGGCATGGCTGTGGCAAATAAACCTGGCGGAACTTCATTCAACCCGCTATTGATTTTTGGCGGCGTTGGCTTGGGAAAGACGCATTTGGCGCATGCCATCGGCGTTGAGATCAAAGACAAATATCCTGAAAAAACCGTGCTGTACATTTCGGCCGAGGTTTTCACCCAGCAATACATTGATTCGGTCAAGAAAAACAACCGCAATGATTTTATCCATTTCTATCAGCTGATCGATGTTTTGATTATCGATGACGTACAATTCCTTTCGGGCAAATCCGGGACGCAGGACGTGTTTTTCCACATCTTCAATTATTTGCACCAAAACGGCAAACAAGTGATTCTGACTTCGGACAAAGCGCCGGTAGACATGCAGGATATCGAGCAGCGATTGCTGTCGCGTTTCAAATGGGGCTTGTCGGCAGAATTGCACCAGCCCGATTACGAGACGCGCGTGTCAATCCTGAAGAATATTTTGTATCGCGACGGCGTCGAAATGCCCGAAGAAATCATCGAGTATGTTGCGCGCAACATCAAATCGAACGTCCGCGAACTCGAAGGCGCGATCATTTCACTGATTGCCCAGTCGTCGTTCAACAAAAAAGAAGTCACGATTGATTTGGCCAAACACGTCGTTGAGAAATTCGTCAAAAACATCAAGCGCGAGATTTCAATCGAATACATCCAGAAAGTCGTTTCTGATTATTTCCAGCTTGACATTGATACGCTGCAGTCGAAAACCAGAAAACGCCACGTCGTACAAGCACGCCAACTGGCGATGTTCTTCGCGAAAAAATTTACCAAAGCATCGCTCGCAAACATCGGTTCGCAAATCGGCGACCGCGACCACGCAACGGTGTTGCACGCGTGTAAAACGGTAGACAACCTGGTTTCGACCGACAAACAGTTCAAGAAGTTCGTAGACGACATCCATAAGAAACTCTCTTTATAATCTAAACCCAGCCGACTTCGTGTCGGCTTTTTGTTATGCCCGTCAAAATTTTAATGGTCTGCCTCGGAAACATCTGCCGCTCGCCTTTGGCCGAAGGACTTCTTGCCTCAAAATTGCCAAAGGACAAATTTGTGGTTGACTCTGCCGGCACCGGGCATTGGCACGTCGGGCATCAACCCGACCGCCGCTCAATTGATGTGGCGATGCGCAATGGCCTTGACATTTCTTACCAGCGCGGCCGGCTCTTCAGCGCGCAGGATTTTGACAATTTCGACTACATTTACGTAATGGACAACAGCAATTACGCCGACGTCATGGCGCTTGCAAAAACCGATGAGCATCGCGCAAAGGTCCGATTGATCCTCGACGAAATGTTCCCGGGCGAGAAAGTCGACGTTCCCGATCCGTATTTCGGGATGGAAAACGGTTTCGAAATCGTTTATAAAATGCTCGACGAGACTTGCGACATCTTGTCTAAAAAGCTGATCGAAAAACATCGATGAAAGGAAAACTATACCTGATTCCCGTGACAATGGGCGATTCGGAACCGATGGACGTATTGCCGCAAACCGTTGCGCGCGCCGTCGCGTTCATCGATCACTATATAGTCGAGAACGAAAAAACAGCGCGACGGTCAATCAAAGGCATTTTACCCGCGAAGAGCCAATCATCATTGCACCTCAGCGTTTTGAATAAACACACACTCGAGGCCGAACACAATGAAATGTTGAGGCCTTGTCTTGATGGCTTTAACGTTGGCCTGATGTCTGAAGCCGGCTGTCCGGGGATTGCCGATCCGGGCGCGGCGATTGTGAAACTGGCCCATGAAAAAGGGATTCAGGTTGTGCCGCTTGTTGGACCGTCATCGATTCTGTTGGCGATGATGGCGTCGGGAATGAACGGCCAGAGTTTTACGTTTCACGGCTACCTGCCGATTGACAAAGGCGAAAGAAAGTCGGCGTTGAAGAATCTCGAAAAATTGTCGGGCGACAAAAACCAGTCTCAGATTTTTATTGAAACCCCGTATCGGAACAATAAGTTGTTCGACGATTTAGTGCAGACACTTCAGCCCAATACCTATTTGTGCATTGCCGCCGATATCACGTTGCCGACTGAATTCATCAAAACCCATCGTGTCGCAGACTGGAAGAAAATGAAAGTCGATCTTGACAAACGCCCGGCAATTTTCATTGTCCACAAAATGTAGGACAATTTATTGGGTTAGCCCGCGCCCGCCCTACGGCAAATTTACGCCGAAGCCCACATCTCCATTACCACAATACAACAACATTTTTTAAATTACCAACCGAAGAGTCAAAGCAACCTCACCAAAATGCCAACAAAAAACCCCGACAAAAGCCGAGGTTAAACTTTCCAATTATTTGATAAATCAATTGACTTTGGCATCGGCGTCGGCCACAATCGCTTCAGTCTCATATCCGCCAAATTTGCGCATATAACTTTTGATGGACGTGCCATAACCGTCGCGGAACTGCCTTTTGCCATTTGATTTGAAAAAACGCTTGACCGAAGTCACGCCACCCAAATGCGCAGCGGCCAGAATTCCCGATTCGGTAATATGGATTCCGCCAACGACCGTACCGCAATATTTCGCGATTTCATTGCGCAGTTCCCATTTATTTTTCGCCAGTAACGCGATGAATGCTTTTTCCTGCAAAACTGGATTTCTTAAGAAAGCCGAATGGTTTTTCACCCCGATGCTGCGCAAAGTCTCAGCGCTGAACTGGTACTTGCCGAGCATCCCGAAAGTGTTGACTTTTGAATACTTGCCTTGCGATTCCTTGAATGCAAGCGCTTCCTTGTATCCGATAAAGAATTTCCCGGTATAGGGAATGTTGAGATTGTTGTAGTCTGACTGGTTTTGCGAAGGAAAGTGGTACAACATTTCGTCGTCATCGCCTAGAAGGAACCAGTCGTGATTTTGCTTTTTAAACGGCTTGAAGCCCAAACAAATAAAGGCTACGATAGATAGGATTGTAATGCAATATGCCCATTTTTTTAACATACATTGGATTTCTTCCGGCGCTGTCACCCCCGGAAATTTCTGCCGGCCAAAGATACGACATTTATCCCGATGCTGAAAATCAACCAGTTAAATGTTTATTAAAAATAGACCGGATGAAATTTTGTAATCCCTTTCGTATTGATTTCCAGTGCTGGAGCCGGAACTTTGATTGTGTTAAAAATTGAAAATAGCGTTTTGAGCGTATGCGATTTTGTCTCGATCCGAGATAAATCGACATCCAAACTCAGGTAAAACTGCCTGAAACGTTCCTTCTCGGGAAGAAAAACCGTATTGACCAATCGGTTCTGTCCGGTAATCATGCCTTCTGCCCCGTAACCGATGGCGACGTTGAGCCACTTTGGTATTTTCGACGACTTTGCAAACGAATGGATGTTGCCTGAAAGCCAATAGGTCTGGCCATTGTAATCCTTTAAAAGTTGTTCGCGCGGGGTTTCGCCCAAAACATCGGGCCGCGCAGATGCATAAGGCGTTGTGTGAAACGAAAATTTAGGAATGATGCGTTGTTCTTTCCAAAGCAACTGCTGCGATAAGAACAGTGCCGTTCCG
>JAEWLD010000228.1 GCA_023393485.1 Bacteroidota bacterium | reverse complement strand
GATCTTGCCCGATCAGCACTACTTCGAGTTTATCAAACGGGCATTGGTCAAAGGCCGCAAAAATCTCATGTTCGGGCGGATAACATGGCGCCGCCGAGTATTCGCGCTTAACAAAATCGACAAGCTGCCTGAAGTACGGTTTTTCAAATTCGGGCGCCAAAACGCTTTTCCACGACGGCTCGAACGTTATATCCATAGGTTAAATTTTACCCAAAGATAGTTATTTTCAATCGCTGTACCGGCGCGCGCAATGCTGGTTTTGACTACATTTGCATCGCATTATCATGATAGGCATTACCGAAAAAACACTTGACGATTTACAGTTTCCAGTTGTATTGGAAACCGTTTCGGCTATGTGCAACACCGAACTCGGCAAAGAAAAAGCGACGCTGATCACGCCTTTCCGAGATCGCGACATGTTGATGGCGGCCTTGAAGATGACTTCCGAATACGTGTCGTCGTTTGAAAACAACAATGCGATTCCGAACCACGGTTTCGATGCGATATCGGGTGAAATCAAATTTCTTGCGATTGAAGACAGCTTTTTGGAACCTGCGGCATTCCGCAAATTGGCCACGGTTTCTGAAACAGCAAACCAGCTTCTGCAGTTTTTAAAGAAGTTTGACGATTATTATCCGGAACTGCATGCCAAGGCGGCGACTGTTCCGTTGACTAAAGACATCATCGCGAGCATTGACAATATCATTGACAAATACGGCGAAATCAAAGACGGCGCATCGCCGAAGCTCGGCGAAATCCGGCGCGAGATGAACGCTGTTCGCGGCAAAGTCAACCAAAGTTTCGGCATGGCGCTGACGCATTACAATTCACTGGGTTATCTCGATGACATCCGCGAGAGTTTCGTTGAAAACCGCCGTGTGCTCGCCGTTTTGGCGATGTACCGCAGAAAAGTCAAAGGCTCGATCCTTGGCAGTTCAAAAACCGGAAGCATCGCTTATATCGAACCCGAGGCGACGCTTAAATATTCGCGCGAACTCGGCAATCTCGAATATGAGGATACAGAGGAAATCACACGCATACTCAAATCGCTGTCGGCAGTCATCCGGCCGTATGTGCCGTTACTCGGGCAATACCAGGAATTTTTGAGCGATATCGATGTGATTGCGGCAAAAGCCAAATACGCCGTTCGCACCGGAAGCATTTTGCCCAAAATCACCGACGAGCGCCGGCTGTACTTCCGCGACGCCTTCCATCCTATCCTGTTTTTAACCAACAAAGCCAAAAACCAAAAGACCTATCCGCAGACCTTTGACTTGAGTCATGACAAGCGCATCATTGTGATTTCGGGACCGAATGCCGGCGGAAAAACCATATCGTTAAAGACCGTCGGATTGTTGCAATTGATGTTGCAAAGCGGGCTTCTGATTCCTGTTCACCATCGAAGCGAGACATTTTTATTTGACCGGATCTTAACTGACATCGGCGATAACCAATCTATTGAAAATCATTTGAGTACATATAGCTACCGGCTCAAGAACATGAATTATTTTCTCAAGAAGTGCAACAACAAAACGTTGTTTCTGATTGATGAATTCGGTACCGGGTCTGACCCCGAGCTTGGCGGCGCGCTGGCCGAGACTTTTCTTGAGGAATTCTATCACCGCGAGGCTTTTGGCATCATCACGACGCATTATGCCAATTTGAAAATCCTTGCCAATGAACTTCCGCATGCGATCAATGCCAATATGCTGTTTGATGAAAAATCACTCGAACCGATGTACAAATTGGTCTTGGGCCAGGCAGGCAGTTCGTTTACGTTTGAAGTAGCGCAGAAAAATGGCATTCCCTATGGGCTGATCAACCGCGCGAAAAAGAAAATCGAAGTCGGCAAAGTACGTTTTGACAAAACCATCGCGACATTGCAGAAAGAGCGTTCCAAACTCGAAAAGACCTCGCAAACCCTCAAAGAAGAGGAAATCAAGGCGCGTGAGGAAAGCCAGAAACTTGAAAGCATCAACGCCAAAATCAAGCAAAAACTCGAAAATTACCAGGAGTTATACGACAGCAACCAAAAGACGATTTATCTCGGCCAGAAAATCGAGGACATCGCTGAAAAGTACTTCAACAACAAAGACAAGAAAACGGCGATCGGCGAATTTCTGAAGCTTGTCGAAATAGAGAACTCGAAACGAAAAAAAGCAACTGCGGCCGTGAAAAAAGCCGAGGAAGAAAAGAAAAAGGAAATCATAGCCGAAGTCAAAGTCCATGTTGAGGCGATCAGAAAAGAGAAAAAAGAAAAGAAACAAAAAGCGCAGCCTGTCGAAAAGCCGAAGCCTGTTTTAAAAGTTGGCGATCGCGTACGGATGAACGACGGAAAATCTGTCGGTACGATTGACAGCATCGAAAAAAACAAAGCCGTCGTCAATTACGGCATATTCACATCGAAAGTCGGGATCGACGCGCTAGAACTTGTAGAAGCCAGGAAATAATGGAAATAGCCGAATTGCCAAAAGATAAGATGATACTGCTTTTTGACGGGGTTTGCAACCTTTGCGACTCGCTTGTGCAGTTCATCATCAAACACGACAAAAACGACGTGTTCAGGTTTGATTCGTTACAATCAGAAAACGGAGTCAAAATCCTAAAACACATCGGCGTCGACCCCGAAAAAATGGACAGCATGATTCTGTATGTTCCGGAAAAAGCCTATTATGACCAGTCCGATGCCGCACTTGAAATCGGCAAACAGGTCGGGTATAAAATTCCGGCGACGGTTTTACAGGCGATCCCGAAAGCGATACGCAATCCTGTATATCGTTTCATTGCTAAAAACCGTTACAAATGGTATGGCAAAAAAGACCAATGCATGCTGCCGACGCCCGAAATCAAAGCGAAATTCCTGAAATAAAAAAAGCCCCTCAAATGAAGGGCTTTCTTTTTATGAAGTCACCAATTAGTTTTTGATGATTTTCTTAACTGAGCTTCCTTGTGCAGAAACCATTTTCATCATGTAAGTTCCGGCGCTAAGGTCGGTAAGATCAACAGCAATGTCTGATACTGCATTAGTTTTGACCTGCTTCACAATCCTTCCGTTCAAATCAGTGATTGTTACAAAGTTCACCTGAACATTAGAAGGGTTTTTGATGTTCACGACATTGTTTACAGGGTTAGGATAAACCTGCAAAGCGTCAACTGCAGTTTGGTTGTGACCCAAACCGGCAACTACCTGCATGTTGTCAAAATAAGCAACGCTGTCATAGTTATCGTTGAGGAAAGTCATTTGCTCTACATTGGTGGCACCAAACGCATCGCCCGTAAAAATCAATTCACCATTGAGGTAGTATTCGATTGTACCAGCGCTGAAAGTATGAACAGCTGTCATGTTGTACCACTGGCCGGCTTCAAAGGTCGCACCGGTGTCAACATAAGCCAAAGTACCTTCGTCATTGGTGGCAACAACTACGATCATACCTGTGTAAGTATAACGCTCGCGTGAAGTAAGCAACGCTTGTGACGGAGATTGCGCACCGACGAAAAAGTCAGAAGCAGCATCGCTCAATTCAGGCACGTAAAAATCGTAAGAAACAGAGATTACATCGCCGTCAACGACTTCAACAGGGCTGAATGCGCCTACCAAAGCGTGGTTTGTCGAGTTAAGACCTGTAATCTTCAATGATTGGGTTCCGTCGCCGCTTGCATATTCATCAGAAATTGACGAACTGGTCGGTGCAGCTGCAGAAGCATTCCATCCGTTCTGGCCGGTCAATGGGCCAACGGTAAAGCCTTCTTCTGATTCAAATGAGACCTGGGCGTTTGCCGTGAAAAGCGTACTAAGGCCCAATCCAACAAATAGTAAAGTTTTTTTCATAAAAAAGTATTTTTTTGATTAAGTCATTTATGTGGTCAAATATAATAATATTTCTCTTTCAATCACTATTCTTTTCATATTTCCCGATTACCGAGGTCGCCAGGGCATTTCCAAGCACATTTGTCGCGCTTCTGAACATGTCGCAGAAGTGATCGATCGGCAAAATCAATGCAATGCCTTCTATCGGGATTTTGAACATTCCGCACGTCGCGGCAACCACAACCAGGCTAGCGCGTGGCACACCGGCGATTCCTTTACTGGTCAGCATCAGGACGAGCAACATCGTCATTTGCGTGCCGAGTGTCAAATCTTTGCCATATGCCTGCGCGATAAAAATACTTGCAAAAGTCATATACATCATACTGCCGTCGAGGTTGAACGAATAACCGAGCGGCAACATAAAAGACACGATTTTGTTCTTGATCCCAAACCGCTCGAGTTCTTCAGTCAATTTAGGAAAGACGGCTTCACTGCTGGTTGTGCCGAAGGCGATGATCAACGGTCCGATAATCCGTTTGAGCAAAACCGCCATCGACTTGCGAAGTAACATAAACCCGACTAAAAGCAAGATTATCCAAAGCGACGTTATCCCGACCAAAAACGACCCGAAATATTTAATATAAGTAATCAGCAGATCGTTTACGTCGCGCACGGCAAACACTGCGGCAATTGCACCGAAAACGCCGAGCGGCGCAAAATTCATTACATAATTCACCATTTTCAAAATGATGTGCGACGCCTTGTCGAGCCCGCCGATGACCGGTTTGGCCACATCGCCGATTGACGCGGCAGCGAGCCCGAAGAAAATCGAAAACACGACGATTTGAAGAATTTCATTCATCGCCATTGCCTCGAATACACTTTTCGGAATGATGTGCTCAATGAAATTCTGCGCTGAAAAACCCTTTGTTTTATCGGTTACTTCGGCAACGGCAGACATATCCACGTCCGACAGATTCAAACCAACGCCAGGCTGAAGAATATTGACCCAAAACAGTCCGATCAAAAGCGAGATGAACGATGCCGTAAAAAACCAGGCGAGCGCCTTTCCGCCAATCCTGCCAACGGCTTTGATATCGCCGAGTTTGGCTATTCCTACCACGAGCGTCGTAAAAACCAGCGGTGAAATGATCATTTGGACCAGCCTGATAAAAACGGTCGCCAGCATTTTGATGTAGCCGCTGAACTCAACCGCGCCTTCGGAACTGACATTGTTGTGGATATAAATCCCGAGTGCCGCACCAAGCAGCATTGCAATGATGATCTGGCCTGTTAAACTTTTAAGGAACGATGGTTTTGTCTTGACTTTGTCGGTCGTCATTAGCGGTAGGTTTTATTGATAAGGTAAAAATCGGCGAGGACAATAGCGGCCATCGCTTCAACTATCGGAACGGCACGCGGCACAACGCACGGATCGTGTCGGCCTTTGCCTTGCATTTCAACGATGTTTCCGGATGAATCGATGGTGGGTTGTGTCTGCATGATTGTCGAGACCGGCTTGAATGCCACGCGGAAATAAATATCCATTCCATTGGAAATGCCGCCCTGGACGCCGCCCGACAAATTGGTTTTGGTTGTGCCGTCGGGGTTGTATAAATCATTGTGCTCGCTGCCTTTCATCCTGGCGCCGCAAAATCCGCTGCCGTACTCAAAGCCTTTTACGGCGTTGATTGACAGCATCGCTTTGCCGAGCTGGGCGTGCAGCTTGTCAAAAACAGGTTCGCCAAGGCCAATTGGCAGATTTTGCAAAACACAAGTTACTGTTCCGCCGACCGTGTCACCCTGGCTACGAACTTCTTTGATAAAGGCTTCCATCTTTGCGGCAGTCGCCCGGTCTGGACAACGCACGGCATTTGATTCGGCTTTCGAAAAATCGAGATCCTGATAGGGTTTATCGATAAAAATATCGCCGACCGAAGATACGAATGCATTGATCCTGACGTCACTTAAAATCTGTTTGGCGATTGCACCCGCAACTACGCGACAAGCCGTTTCGCGCGCCGAACTTCTGCCTCCGCCGCGATAATCGCGCAAACCATATTTTTTTTCGTAGACATAATCGGCATGCCCCGGACGGAACGTGTCCTTGATATGCGAATAGTCGGCTGATTTTTGGTCCTCGTTTGGAATGATGAAACCTATTGGCGTTCCGGTGGTTCTTCCGTCGAAAATGCCTGACAGGAACTCGACCTGATCGGATTCTTTGCGCTGTGTGACGATGGCGGATTGGCCGGGTTTACGACGCGCCATTTCATGTTGGATGGCTTCAAAATCAATCGCCATGCCTGGCGGGCAGCCTTCAATTATGCCGCCGATGGCCGCGCCGTGCGATTCGCCGAAAGTTGTGAGTTTGAAAAAAGTCCCGAAAGTGTTTCCGGCCATAGTGGTGGTTTTGACAAATGTAATGTTTAGTTGGAAAGTAGCAAAGTCAGTCGTGAAGTTTAGGTTTGAAGTTGGGGCGAGCAAAATGCGATCAGCTTTTTGCGAGCCATCCAACACCAGTAGCCTTGAAATGAAATACATCTCAAAACAGCAAAAGAAAATACTTATCAGAATGTTAAAATTTAACATGTTTCCGCTGCCAAAAATGGCTTATTCTTACATTTGTTATACTAACTGTAACTAATTGTTTTATGAAGAAGATCATTTTGGCTTTGATGCTGATCGGATTGGGTTTCAGCGCGCAGGCGCAGGAAATCAGGAAGAATGCCCTCGGTATTCGCGTGGGCGACAATGACGGTTTTGGCGGTGAGATTTCTTACCAGCGCGGCCTCTCGGGCAACAACCGTCTTGAATTTGACCTCGGCTGGCGAGACAGCCGTCACGTAGATGCGATGAAACTTGTCGGATTGTACCAATGGGTTTGGAACATTGACGGTGGATTCAACTGGTACGCCGGTGTTGGTGCCGGTATCGGAAAATGGGATTACGACGGGCCTGGACATCCGGATCCGGATAACGGGACATTTTTGCTCGTAGCCGGCGACATCGGCATCGAATATGTTTTTGATGGTGCACCAATCCAGCTCTCGCTTGACTTCAGGCCTGAATTGTACTTCGGCGACGATCGTGATGATTGGGACGACGATTATGACAACTTCGGCCCGGATATCGCCCTTGGCATCAGGTTCACATTTTAAGGAATCAAAAAATGAAATCCCGTTTCGACGGGATTTTTTATTGGATTTCTATCGGCTTTTTTGAGTTGATTTTAACCACGGCATACGGGTATGTTATCACTTGGGTAACAATGCCGCCGGGTTCGGGTTTTGTCTCTTTTACCGTGACGACAATCTTATCGGGAAACTCCTCAACTTTCCCGACGCCGATTCCGTAACCGCCTGTATTTTTTTCGCCAAGGTTAAGGATGACGAAATTCGCGGTTTGTATATCGGCCGGTTTTACTTTTCCGTGCAAATGTTCGTCGCCGAGCAACATTCCGATTTCCTTTTCATCGCTGATGATTTCATAAAATTGGATATTTCCGCCGCCGTTTTCCTGCTTGGTCAATACTTCGTAAAGCGGTTTTTTGCCCGTTGGTGTTTTGGTCGAGCCGCACGAAGCCAGCATCGCAGCTGTAACCGCCGCAAAAATGATATTAAATATTCTCGGTTTCATGTTTCTTGTCGATTGCCTTTTGATACAATTCCTCGTACAACGGCAAAATGTTCTTGATGTCGAATTGTTTGGCGACACCGAGCGCACTTTGTTTGAACTTAGCTAACGTCGCATCGTCAGCCAATATTTTAATTGCGTTGGCGGCCATTGCATCCACATCGCCTACATCGCTCAAATAACCCGAAATGCCATCGAAGTTAACCTCGGGCAAACCGCCGCCGTTGGTGGAGATCACGGGAACGGCCCAAGCCATTGCCTCAAGCGCGGCCAGGCCGAAACTTTCGGTCTCGGATGGCAGCAAAAACAAATCGGAGTAACTTAAAATCTTATCGATTTCATTGCTGTTGCCAAAGAAGATCACTTTTTCGTGGATGCCGAGCTCGCGGCACAAACGTTCGGCGCGTTCTTTTTCAGGGCCGTCGCCAACCATCATCAGCCGCGATGGGATTTGCTGCTGGATTTTGTGAAAAATCCTGATGACATCGGGAATGCGCTTAACTTTCCTGAAATTGCTGATATGGGTTACGATCCGCTCGTTTTCGTTCGCTATTACGCTGCGCCGGCACTGGATATTCGGATCTTTCAGGTTTTTGTCGAGTTCGATGAAATTCGGGATGACATGAATGTCTTTGGACACATTAAAAAATTTATAGGTCTCATCCTTAAGACTCTGAGACACAGACGTCACTTCATCGGACTGATTGATGCTGAAAGTTACCGCCGGCTTATAAACGGGATGATTGCCGACAAGGGTGATGTCTGTCCCGTGCAAGGTTGTCACCATCGGAATGTCGATGCCTTCGGTTTTGAGCATTTGCTTGGCCATGTAACCGGCGTAAGCGTGCGGGATCGCGTAATGTACGTGCAAAAGTTCAATCCCATAAAGCTTGACCATATCGACGAGTTTGCTTGACAATGCCAATTCATACGGCTGGTAATGGAACAACGGATATTCGGGCACGTTGACCTCGTGATAGTGTACATTCGGGTTCAAAAGCGCGAGCCTGACCGGCTGACTGTATGTGATAAAGTGGATTTCGTGCCCGCGGTGCGCGAGTTCAAGACCTAATTCGGTTGCGACTACACCGCTTCCGCCGAAAGTCGGGTAGCAGACGATGGCTATTTTCATGTGTTGTTTGACTGCGTAATCACGCGAAGTTAAACAAAAACGCAGTCAATTCAAAGCCGCCGCTATTTGATGATGGCTTCCTGGATGACCTTTTGGATATCTTCCCGGATGTTCTGTTTTGAAAGTTCATTGACAGGATTCGTTCCCGGATACGTCCGGTTGGCAAGAAATACATAAACGATTTCGGTTTCCGGGTCGGCCCAGGCCATCGTTCCTGTAAATCCGGTATGGCCAAAGCTTTTCATCGACACGCAGTTACACGTCGGCCCGGCCTGCCCCGGCAATTGCGGCTTGTCAAACCCAAGACCGCGACGATTGCCTGCCGCGCAATAATAGCATGTATTAAATTCGTCGAAGGTTTTCTCGGAAAAATATTGATGGTTGGCGTAATTGCCTTTTTGCAGGAACATCTGCATCATTTTGGCAATGTCCATCGAATTCGAGAAAATTCCAGCATGACCGCCAACGCCGCCTTCCATCGCCGCTTCCATGTCATGCACAAAGCCCTGGATAAGCTGGTGGCGGAAATAAGTATCGTTTTCCGTCGGCGCGATCTGGCTCATATCATATTTGCGCAGCGGATTATACATCGTGTTGTTC
>JAEWLD010000218.1 GCA_023393485.1 Bacteroidota bacterium | reverse complement strand
CCGCGTATTTGATCACCGGTATGGTTTCGAGTTTTTCTTCTATTTCCTTTGACATCGCTTTACCGTCGATAAAAGTAGGATATATTTTGCAATTTCGAAAAGTTTACAATTTTGTCAATAAAATTCTGACATACAATTTATTAGGCGTGAAAACGATGTAAAATTTAACAGCGGAAATTGTAAATCCTCCCGATTGTGGTAACGGAACTTTGCGGTAAACGCATGTCAAACCAATAAACCACAAACCATGAAAAAAATTTTCCTATTATTCCTGTTTGCGTTTGCTGTTTCCACAGCCCAAAACCAAACCGCCACCTATACGGTCGACTACTCAGATTTCCCTAATCCCGAACGCGGATTTTATCACCATACCGAAACCCATTCGGCAGACTATCATTTTCTCAACCCTGCATCGCTCCAGGAAATGCGCGAAGAAGAAAATACCACACTCATCCTTCGGCTGTTTTACCTCGAAGCTTATGTCAATGGCCCGATCGCGCAAAGTTATCTGACTAAAGTCCAGACTGACTTCAATACCATTCGCGCCAGCGGGTTCAAGGCAATCGTCAGGTTTGCCTACAGCGACAACAATCTGAGCGCGAACCCGAAAGATGCGCCAAAAAATGTCGTACTTGGCCATATCCAGCAGCTCAAGGATGTGATTTATGCAAACCGCGATGTGATCAACTCGCTTCAGGTCGGGTTTGTCGGCGTATATGGCGAATGGTATTACAGCGACAATTACGGAACGACCAACCTGACGCAACAGAATTTGCTCGACCGGCAGGAAATATTGCTGTCTGTCCTGGAGAATTTCGGCTGGGATATCCAGATTCAGGTAAGAACCCCGAAAATCAAGCAAAATGTTTTCGGTGCTACTCCGATCACGCCGCTTGAGGCCTACAATCTTACAGTACTTAAGACCCGCGTTGGCCATTACAACGATTGTTTCCTGGCAGATTCCAATGACGAAGGCACATTTACCAGCGATGCCGAACGCGTCTATCTGGAAAACGACGCAAAATATACTGTCAATGGCGGCGAAACCTGCAAAGTCAGCCAATATTCAACATGTAGCAATGCACTTGACAAAATGAATCGCTATTCATTTGATTTCCTTAACACCGATTATTATCCGGGCGTGATAGATTCATGGAAAAGCGGCGGCTGTTATGAAGAAATGCGGCGGCGGCTCGGATACAGGCTTGAACTGATCTCGTCAACCCTGACTCCGAATTCAATCACGATAAATCTCCGGAACACAGGATTTGGGCATCTGGCCAACGAACGCCGCTCGTATGTTGTCTACAGGAATGTCACGACCGGAGTGGAAACCGCACTTCAGATTGATGGCGACGCGCGGCTTTGGCTCAAAGGCGGCACGCACACCATCAGCCAGAACATTCCGTTGCTGCAGCCCGGAACTTATCATTTATACCTGAATTTGCCTGACATTTACCACGATGTGATGGGATTGGACCAGCGGTATTCAGTCCGGTTCGCGAATGTCGATACCTGGGAAAGCGAAACCGGTTACAATGACCTGAACCTGACTTTGACCGTCAACGCTTTGTCACTGCAGGATTTTATCCATGACAACGATTGGGACGAATATACCATAGAATTGTTTGACCTCAACGGACGCAGGCTTTCGCGCGCGGTAGCCGAATCTTTGCCTCGAGGCATTTACATCATTCGCCGCACATCAAGCAATGGCGCGGTCGAAACCCGAAAAATCATGATCTGATTCCTGGAAGTATCGGTAGTAGTTAGTTGAAAGAAGCCCCAATCGGGGCTTTTCAATTGATGGCTTTTAAGCTCAAATCCATGTTGTACACCGAATGGGTCAAAGCGCCCGAGGAAATGCAGTCAACGCCGCACCCGGCATATTCGCGTACTGTTTTTTCATTGATATTGCCTGAAGATTCGGTTTCGGACCGGCCGCCGACCATCGCCACGGCCTGGCGCGTCATGTCATAATCAAAATTGTCGAGCAGAATGCGGTAGACGCCGCCCGCTGCAAGGATTTCGGCTACTTCGTCAAGATTCCGCGCCTCAACGATTATCTTAAGATCAAGATTCTTCTCCGCGAGATAGGCTTTGGTTTTAGCGATGGCAGCCGAGATTCCACCGGCAAAATCGTTGTGGTTGTCTTTGAGCATGACCATGTCGTAGAGCGCAAAACGATGATTTTCACCGCCGCCGATCCTGACCGCCCATTTTTCTGCCGCCCGGAAACCCGGCGTGGTCTTGCGCGTGTCGAGGATTCGGGTTTTGGTTCCTTTGAGCAACGATACGTAATGGTTGGTTTTGGTCGCGATGGCGGACATGCGCTGCATTGAATTGAGCACGAGCCGCTCGGCCTTCAATATCGATTGCGAACGTCCCGAAACGTGAAAGACGACATCGCCGTATTTGACAGCCGCGCCGTCATTTATAAATGTTTCGATTGTTATTTCAGGGTCGATATGGCTGAAAATCATTTTGGCGAATTCAACACCCGCAATGATACCGTTGTCTTTGACGAGCAACTTTGCCTTGCCTACGGCCGATGCGGGAATGCACGCCAGTGAGCTGTGGTCGCCATCACCGATGTCTTCACGGATTCCGTTTGAAATTATGAGTCGTAATTCTTCGTGAAATTGTGCTGCTGTGATCATGTCATTGGATGAGAGTGCAAAAATAAGACTTTTTCGGCTGAATTTTAACGTTCCGGGTAGTTGGAAAATTGAATGTCTATCGATATTTTTACCGCAGGGAATGCCGAAAACCTTTTAGAGTAGGCACAAATAAACACCAAACCATGAATAAAATTTTACTTGTACTGGCGATGACCGCCTCATTTTTTGTTTCCGACGCGCCAAAAGAAGATTACTTCGCCAAAGTCAGGAAAGTCAACGGCGTTGAAGTGTATATTATGGCAGAACCGCTGCGTAAATATGAAACCGTTGTCGACGTCGCGACAGGCGCCAAAGCCGAATCACTGCTCACCGGCGGCCTGGTGAACAAATCCATTTCGGGCAGGATCGAACAGTTCATCAAACGCGCGAAAAAAGAAAACGAAAATTTTGACGCCATTATCTATTCGGCCGGAAAAAGCATCACGTCGGTCAGGTTCACCGAATCGGGAAATTCAAAAACCATCGGCATCGCCAAGGTCAATATCATGCGCGGCATGCCGATTTTTGTGATGTCCGAGCCAATCAAAGATTACGAAGTCCTGCGCTCTGAAGGCGGTGGCATCAAGTGGAAGTCAGCGCTTACCGCGGGAATCGTCAACAACTCGATTGAAGAAGACATCGAAAAAATCGTCAACAAGCTCGACGGCGTGAAAAACGTCCAGGGTTTTTACCTCGACGGTTCCAAAGAAGGCCAAGCCATCAAGTTCACCAAGTAAAAAGTTCCGGTTACGCAAGTAGCCGGTTTTTTTTTCGTAAGTTTATATAGCGAAACCGTTGCCATGCACACTACAGAAATTCCCAGTGCCGCGCCCGAGCGTGAAATTGTATCAAGCCGCATTTTCGATTGCGCGAAAGAGAAAGTGTTCGAGGCCTGGCGCAATCCTAGATATTTGCGGATTTGGTGGGGTCCGAAAGGCTTTACAAATACATTTCACGTCCACGATTTTAAAGTCGGCGGGCATTGGAAACTCACGATGCATGGCCCTGAAAAAGGAAATTACGGGAATGAAGCCGTTTTTAAAGTCATCGATCCGCCAAACACAATTTACTGGACCAGGCTCAGCCAGCCGTATTTTGATGTTGTCGCGACTTTTGAATCGGTTGGAAAAGACCGGACGAAACTGGTTTTCAGGATGATTTTCCCGACTGAGGAAGCGCGCGCCAAAGTAATTAAGTATGTTCCCCAGGCCAATGAGGAAAATTTCGACCGGCTTGAAGCCGTGCTAAAAGACATGCCATGAAACTTGAGCATCGGTCGCAAAAAGTAATTCCGCTGGTGAGCTTTTTCAAGCGTCTGGCTCGCTTTACATTATTCGCTTTGATATTGATCGCGGTTTCGCTTGGGATTGGAATCATCGGCTATCAGAGTATCTGCGGGCTGAATTTCATTGACAGCTTGTATATGTCGAGCATGATTCTGACCGGAATGGGCCCGATTCCCAATGTTGAAATGACAACCACTTCGGCAAAATTGTTTTCGTCGGCCTATGCATTGTACAGCGGCGTCGCGTTTTTGAGCATTACCGCGGTTTTCTTTGCAC
>JAEWLD010000134.1 GCA_023393485.1 Bacteroidota bacterium | reverse complement strand
CGCGTTGTTCTGGGCTGCAACAACTACGACATCATCGATTTGGGCGTCATGGTTTCGCCCGAAAAAATCATTGAAACGGCAGTCGCGGAAAACGTCGATATCATCGGGCTTTCTGGATTGATTACGCCGTCGCTCGACGAAATGGTCTACCTGGCCAAAGAACTCGACCGCTTGAATATTAAAATCCCTGTGATGATTGGCGGTGCAACTACCTCGCGTGCGCATACCGCGGTCAAGATCGCGCCCGAATACGCCTCGACCGTCGTCCATGTCAATGATGCGTCGCGCGCCGTAACCATCGCCGGAAATCTTTTGAATGAAGCCACCAAAAATGAATACGCCCGAAATTTACATGCGGAATATAACCAGCTCCGCGAGGGTTATCTAAGCCGTTCGCGCGAGAAGAATTATCTGTCAATTGCCGAGGCCAGAAAAAACAAATTACAACTTGATTTCAATCCGGTAAAACCCAATCAATTGGGCGTGCGAACCGTTGAGGTTTCGGTTGGCACTTTGGTTCCGTACATCGATTGGACGCCGTTTTTCCGTACCTGGGAATTGTTCGGCAAGTATCCGGCGATTTTAACTGATGGGGTTGTGGGCGAGCAGGCGACATCGGTTTTCAACGATGCGCAGCAAATGCTCGGAACCATCGTTTCTGAAAGCAAATTGCAGGCGAAAGGCGTTTATGGCATTTTTGAGGCCAATACCGTAAACGACGATGATATTGAAGTCTATCCGGCGGCCAACGACCAACGGCCAGCAATCTTCATCACGCTTCGCCAGCAATCGGAAAAAACCAAAGGCGCGCCGAATATTGCGCTCGCCGATTTCGTCGCGCCGAAAGATTCAGGCAAAAAAGACTATGTTGGCGCGTTTTGCGTCACGACCGGTTTTGGCGTAGATGAATGGGCCGAGACGTTTGCCAAATCTTTCGACGATTACAATGCGATCATGGTCAAAGCTTTGGCAGACCGCTTGGCCGAAGCGTTTGCAGAATACCTGCACGAGAAAATCCGTAAGGAAATTTGGGGCTATGCCGCCAATGAAACCCTGTCAAATCAAGATTTGATTGAAGAAGAATACAAAGGCATACGGCCTGCGCCAGGTTATCCGGCCTGTCCGGATCATTTGGAAAAGCGCACGATCTGGAAATTACTCGATGTCGAGAAAAACACAGGTGTCAAACTCACTGAAAATCTTGCGATGTGGCCGGCGTCATCGGTTTCGGGATATTATTTTGCGCATCCGCAGAGCAAGTATTTCGGGCTTGGGAAGATTAAGGAAGACCAGGTTGCGGATTATGCGAAGCGACGCGGGATGTTGGTGGAAGAAGCGAGGAAATGGTTGAGTCCGAACATTGCAGATTAGTTGCTAGTTGGTAGTTGCTAGTTGTTAGAAGAAGAGAGTTGTCGGGCTACAAGAAATGCGGTTAAACCGTAAAATGTTTTGGATGCGTGTTTTGAAATTGTGGGAAAATTAATATGGATTACACACGATTACACGTTTGGCAGCATGCCAGAATATTGGTCGACGGCGTTTATGAGTTGACAACGAGGTTTCCAAAGGAAGAATTATTCGGATTGTCAAACCAAATGCGTCGTGCCGCAATTTCAGTTCCATCAAATATAGCGGAAGGATGCGGAAGAAGAAGTAATAAAGAAACAATAAGATTTTTATACATATCGCGTGGTTCGCTTTTCGAAATAGAAACGCAATGTTATCTCGCATTAGATAGAAAATACATCAATCAAAATGATTTTGAACTAATCTATGAGTCGATACAAAACTGTAAACGATTATTAAACGGATTCATCAATCATCACGCAAAACATAATTAAAAACATATCGGTCTAGCCGCTAGCAACAAACAACTAACAACCAACAACCAACAACTAGCAACTAGCAATTAACAACTAACAACTAGCCACTAACAACTAACAACTAACAACTAGCAACTAACAACTAACAACTAGCAACTAGCAACTAGCAACCAGCAACCAGCAACCAGCAACCAGCAACTAGCAACTAATATGAAAGTAACCGAACATATCACCAAAGCCGCCGGAAAATCACTCTTTTCCTTCGAAATCCTACCGCCGCTCAAAGGCCAGAACATCCAGTCGATCTTTGACAGCTGCGACCCGCTCATGGAGTTCGATCCGCCGTTCATCGACGTGACCTACCATCGCGAAGAATACGAATTCAAGGAATTGCCAAACGGATTGCTTCAAAAGAAAATCGTCAAGAAACGTCCGGGAACGGTTGGCATCTGCGCGGCGATCCAGAACAAATACCAGGTCGATGCGATACCTCACATCTTGTGCGGCGGGTTTTCAAAAGAAGACACCGAAAACTTCCTGATCGATATGGATTTTCTCGGTATTTCAAACGTCATGGCCTTGCGCGGCGACGCGGTCAAAAACGAGACATACTTCAAGCCCGAAAAAGACGGCAACGAGTATGCGTCAGAACTTGTCTCGCAAATCACCAATCTCAACAAAGGCATCTACCTCGACGAGGATTTGCAAAATACCGCCAAAACCAATTTTTGTATCGGCGTGGCCGGTTATCCTGAAAAACACATCGAGTCGCCGAGCCTTGACAGTGATGTCTATTTCCTGAAACAGAAAATAAAAAGCGGCGCCGATTACGTGATTACACAAATGTTTTTCGACAACAAAAAATACTTTGCGTTCGTCGATAAATGCCGCGCGGCGGGAATCACGGTACCAATCATTCCGGGGCTGAAACCGATTTCAACAAAAAAACAACTCAACCAGATTCCGCACCGTTTCAACGTTGATCTGCCCGACGATTTGGTCATGGCCGTCGTCAAGGCAAAAGATGCCGAGGCAATCAAACAAATCGGGATTGAATGGTGCATCGCGCAAAGCAAAGAGCTTGTGGCGGCCGGGATTCCGGTGTTGCATTATTATTCTATGGGGAAGTCGGAGAATATTCGCAGGATTGCGAAAAAGGTTTTTTAGGAGCTAATCCCGCTATCCGTTCCAATCTTTTGCTCCATTGCATTCCACAAAAGGATTTCCACTTCTATCGGGGCTAGGGGTTTGTCCTGGCCGGAAGCTATATCTTTATTTTGACATTCTGCCAAACCAATTTGTTTCGCCTGCCGGCGGCTTTCTTTTGTCTGCGGACAAAAGAAACAAAAACAGCTGGCGCCCGCTTACTCGGCGACCTGCTCACGCTCGATTACGGGCGGCGTGCTTATTCTTTGTGTACGATTTTCTAGCCGAAGCCATTTGAAATTAAAAGGAGGAAGCCCAGTGGGCTTCAGGTATATTCGCTTTAGCGAATTCCAAAAGCATTGCCGAGCTAACCGCGGAGACGAGCCTGCAAGGCGAGCGGCTGTGGTTGCGGAAAGACGGCAAGACTTAGAAAATCAAGCAATGAATAAGCAAACCGCCATTGCGCCAAACAAAAATTTCGCGCTTTATAAAACCAAAATAATATCTTTGCCCTTTCCACTAAAAATGAAGCATTTATTCTACTGCTTACTTTTATGCACGGCCGCATTCGGCCAAGAAACCAGCCATACCAACATCCAAGTAGATTATTTCCGCGGCAACATTTACCGCCACGCAGACTATATCGACCATTTGATCACCGGGCATCCGAGCGGTTTTTTGATCAGTTTCAACCATCAGACTTTTGGCGACAAAGAGTGGCAGCACGCTTACAATTACCCCGATTACGGTTTTTCATTTCAATATCAGGATTTCCAGAATGACATTCTTGGGAAATGCCTGGCGCTGGGTGCGCATTATAATTTTTACTTCTTTAAAAGGCATTTGGTTTTCAGGATTTCGCAGGGCATCGGGATGACGACCAATCCGTACGACCGCGAAACCAATTACAAGAACAATGCGTTCGGTTCGCGGTTCATGAGCAGCGATTTGTTCATGCTTCAATATAAAAAGGAAAATATCGTCGGACGATTCGGGATTCAGGCCGGACTGATGTTCACGCACTTTTCAAACGGACGATTCAAATCGCCAAATACCGGAATAAACACTTATGCGATGAACCTCGGGGTCAATTACAATCTCGGTGAAAAGCCCGAATACCGACAGCCCGATTCGCTTGCCAAAACAGATTATCGCGAACCGATCAAATTCAACATAGTCGCCAGGTTCGGCGTCAGTGAAAGCCAGATCGTCGGCAGCGGGCAAAAGCCGTTTTACCACATCGGCACATACGCAGACAAACGCCTTGGCCGGAAAAGCGCCTTGCAGCTCGGTGCTGACTTTTTCTTTTCGCAATATCTTAAGGAATACATTAAATATTATTCGGCGATGTACCCCGAACGGCCTTACGTCGATCCAGATACAGACTACAAACGGATTGGCGTTTTTGTGGGTCATGAATTGTTCATCAACAGGTTGTCGGTTGAAACCCAGCTTGGCTATTACGTCTACAAACCATTCAATTACGAAGTCGATATTTACGAACGCCTCGGCGCGAAATATTACCTGACCAAAAACTTTTTTGCCGCATTGGCGCTCAAAGCTCACGGCGGTCGGGCGGAAGCGATCGAGGCCGGCTTCGGCGTAAGGATTTAAAAGAAAAACCATGAAAAAACTGTTGCTGATTTTGCCGCTGTTGATTTTGTCGGGATGTAATATTTCTGAAGACTGTATCCGCAACTCAGGCGCGATGCGAACCAAAGTACTGCCGGCAGATTCGCCGTTCAATGTGATTTACGTTTATCCGAACATCAGCCTTGTACTTTCAGAAGGCGATCATTATGCCATCACGGTCAGCGCCGGAAGCAATGTCATTGATGACATCAGCGCCGAAATCATCGATGGCAGGCTTGAACTTCGCGACAATTCGGGTTGTAATCTCACCCGGCAATACGGCAATAAGACGGTCCACGTGACCACGCCGCACTGGGAATATTTCGAATTGTATTCAAACACCGCGCAACTCATCAGGACCGAAGGCGTGATCACGCATGATATTTTCCGCATGTTTTCAATGGATTATTTTGGCGGCACAGGCACCGGCGATTTTGACATGCAGATCAACAACAACCAAACGGTTATTGAAAGCAATAACATTTCGCGTTTCTCGATTTCGGGCCAGGCCGACAATATGTTTTTGAATTTCTATGACGATCTCGGGCGTTTTGATGGCGAAAATTTCCACGTCCGCACGATCGATATTTTCCAACGAAGCTCAAATGACATGATTGTCTACCCGATCGAGCGGCTGGCAGGAACCATTTACAGCACAGGTAATGTGATCAGTAAAAACCATCCGCCTGAAATCGAAGTCGAGCAGATTTATACCGGAAGATTGATTTTTGACTAGAACTGATTGCAGAAATCTTCGTTACTTATTGATTTTTCGAAGCTTATAGATATTGTATTTTTTTCTCAATTGCCCTTCGCTGGCTTCAATATTTTTCAATTTGTCGTGCTTTGACTTTTCCCGATTGAATTCTTTTTGCCACCAAATCGAGAAACACAGGGTCAATATGCCAAGGACTATGGTTCCGTTCGCATCTAAAGTTCCGGTTATCAAATTGCCTTGCTTGGTAAAAAACCATCCGTTGGATTGGACTTTCAAAAATTTCATCATCGCACCAGAAATGAATAGAAAAATGCCAATCACCAATGACAAATAATACAATGTTTTTGTGATCTTCATGTCAGATGTTTCTGAAGATTATAATAGAATCGCTACTTTGTCACGTCGCGGAACACGCTTTCCAAATCCTTCACTTTTTGCGACATATGAAGGGTTTTCAGGTGGTTTGCCGTCGCGAAATCAAAAACTGCCGGGCGTTTGTCTTCATCGGACGCGAAGGTCAAAAGCCAAATATTTCCCGACGTATTTTGATAGGAAACGATTTGCGGAATCATGGCAATCGCATTTTCCGATGCTTTTCCGTCAAATTCAACCTCAATGACCTGCTCGGTTTCGGCAACCAGTTTGTCGAGTTTTTTATCGGTCACGATTTTGCCTTTGTCGATGATGATCACGCGGTCGCAGATCGCCTCGACTTCCTGCAAAATATGCGTTGAGAGAAAAACCGTTTTGTCTTTGCCTGCATTTTTGATCACACGGCGGATTTCAACGAGTTGGTTCGGGTCAAGTCCTGTAGTCGGTTCGTCGAGAATCAACACATCCGGATTGTGCAGCATCGCCGTGGCAAGCCCGACGCGCTGGCGGTAGCCTTTTGACAGTTGCCCTATTTTCTTGTGTTTTTCGGGCGTCAGACCGGTCAGTTCGATCACTTCATCGATTCTGGATTTCGATACATTGTAAACACCGGCGTTGAATTCAAGGTATTCGCGGATGTATAAATCCAGATACAACGGGTTGTGCTCGGGCAGATAGCCGACGGAACGCTGGACGGCTTTCGGATCTTCATTCACGTCATGTCCATTGACCACAGCCGTGCCTTGATCGGCGCTGAGATAGGTTGTCAGGATTTTCATCAAGGTGGATTTTCCGGCGCCATTCGGCCCAAGCAACCCGACTATTTCACCTTTTTTCACCGAA
>JAEWLD010000120.1 GCA_023393485.1 Bacteroidota bacterium | reverse complement strand
TTAATAGAGGAAGCGCCGAAGGTCGCTGTTGATGTGCCGCCGTTACCGCCATTTGACGACGCGCCTGCCGTACCGCCTGCGCCTACTGTGATTGTATATGTTGTTCCGGGAATTACGGCGACTCCGGTCAGTTTTGAATAGCCGCCACCGCCGCCGCCGCCACCGCCATTTTTATTGGCAGTGCCGCCGTAGCCACCGCCACCGCCGCCGCCATAGGCTTCAACTTGAATTGTTGTGACACCTTGAGGACAAGTCCATGAGCCCGACGAGGTAAACGCCGTGGACTGGCTATGAGAATAAAAACCTAATAATAGGAAAAATAAAAGGGGCAAAGCTCGACTTGGGGAAGCGTATTGAGCATGCATGATGTTGGGATTTAGACATTTAACAGGTAAAGGAGCGGACATTTGACATTGCTGGCAAATAAAACTGTTAAACGAAACAAAACATCGATGAACGGCATCCATCGCTATTTAATGCCTTGTTAATAACCTATTTTGCAGGAAAAATGCTCCCAAAATTGTTAATATGTTTTTGTTGGCATCAAATTTTGGGATTTCCAGAAACCGTATTCGCATACCAGTAATTTTAGTACATTTGGTTTCAAATTTTTTAGATGAAACATTGGTTGTTTCTATTGGTTTTCTACGCGTCAGCATCGTTGGCACAAGCCGACTTTTCAGTAGCGGAGAAATTATTCAGGCAGGGAAATTATACCGACGCGCAAATCATGTTTGAGAAATACCTTGCTGCGCACCCGAATCATCCGGCCGCAATTGAATACCTCGGTGACATCCAAGGCCATCAGCAGCATTGGCAGCAGGCAATGGAATACTATGGCAGGCTAATCAAACTTCGCCCTTCGGAAGCCAATTACCATTACAAATACGGCGGCGTGCTTGGCATGCATGCCAAAGAGTCGAATAAGTTTAAGGCGTTAGGCATGATTTCCGACATCAAAAAATCTTTTGAAACGGCTATTGCATTGAACCCGAAGCACATCGAAGCCCGCTGGGCGCTGGTCGAGTTGTATTTGCAATTGCCAGGAATCGTCGGCGGAAGTGAAAGCAAAGCCCAGGAATACGCGGCGCAGCTTTTAGCCATTTCGCCGGTTGACGGCTATCTTGCCAAAGGCCGCATCGCCGAATATTTCGATAGGTACGCAGCGGCCGAAAAATATTACAAACTGGCTGTTGATACCGGCGGGTCGCGAACGACTTACCAAAAACTCGCCGACCTTTACAAAAACAAAATGAATCAACCCGAAAAAGCCCGCGCCACATGGGCCGAATTCAACCAAAAAAACAAATCCTGATGCGTATCCATTTTATTGCAATCGGCGGTGCTGCCATGCATAACCTCGCTCTCGCCCTCCATCACAAAGGTTATCAAGTGACCGGAAGCGACGATGCCATTTTTGAACCTTCAAAATCACGACTCGAAAAGAATGGTCTTTTGCCGCGGGAAATGGGTTGGTTTCCCGAAAAAATCACTGCAGATATTCAGGCGGTAATCCTCGGCATGCACGCGCGCGAAGACAATCCTGAACTCGTCAGGGCGCAGGAACTGGGACTGAAAATTTATTCGTACCCTGAATTCCTGTACGAGCAATCAAAGCACAAAACCCGCGTTGTCATTGGCGGATCGCATGGTAAAACAACAATCACATCGATGATTTTACACGTGATGCATTACCACAACATCAAAGTCGATTATATGGTCGGCGCGCAGCTCGAAGGTTTTGATACAATGGTGCATTTGACCGAGGAAAATGACTTTATCGTACTCGAAGGCGATGAATACCTGTCGTCGCCGATGGACCGTCGCCCGAAATTTCACTTATATCATCCGAACATTGCCCTGATTTCGGGTATTGCCTGGGATCATATCAACGTTTTTCCGACCTATGAAAACTATGTCGAACAATTTGAAATCTTCATCGAAAAAATCACCAACGGCGGAATTCTGGTCTACAACCAGGACGATCCGGAGGTAAAACGCGTAGCCGAAGCAGCTACAAATCCAATCCGGAAAATCGCTTACACAACGCCAAACTATTCGGTCACCGATGGCATCACATTGCTCGAAACGCCCGAAGGCCCGATGCCGATTGAAGTTTTTGGCGCGCACAACCTCAATAATCTTGCAGGCGCCAAATGGATTTGCCAGAACATGGGCGTCGATGAAGCCGATTTTTACGAAGCGATCGCAAGTTTCAAAGGCGCATCAAAACGGCTTGAGAAAATCGCCGAAGGCAAAAGCAAGGTCGCTTACAAGGATTTTGCACATTCGCCGAGCAAAGTCGCCGCCACCACAAAAGCGGTTCGCGAGCAATATCCGGATCGGAAACTCATCGCGTGCCTGGAACTGCATACTTATAGCAGCCTCAACCCGAAATTCCTCAAAGAATACGAAGGTGCGCTTGACAATGCCGATGTTGCCGTCGTGTTTTATTCACCCGACGCGGTCAAAATAAAAAAGCTCGACGATATTTCATATGAGCAGATTGCCGATGCCTTCAGGCGCAATGACCTGATCATTTACACCAATCCCGACGATTTCAAGAATTTCCTTTTCAGCGCAAATCTCGATAACAGCGCGTTGTTGCTGATGAGCTCAGGCAATTACGGCGGGCTTAATTTTGACAGTGTAAAAGATTTGATGGCTTGATTATTCGACGACCAGCTTTTTGCCTGCGATTTTTCCCCCGATGGTTGCGCGCATGAAATAGAAACCTTTTGCCAAGCCTGAAATGTCGAGATGTTCGGCCGCGTAATCCTGCAAAACCGTTCTGCCATTGGCGTCATAAATTGAAACGTCAGACACTTCGCTGCTGAACTGGATATGGCTTTTAGCAGGATTCGGATAAAATGAAAATGTGGCCGCATCCCGGGTTTCAATTCCCAAGCCAGAAGTCGTTGTCAGGTAACGCGCGGCAAACATCCTGTAGCCGGCGCTTCCGCCAACAGCTATTATTTTTCCGTTTGACTGTAAGGCGATGTTGAAAATCGAGATGCCATTGACAACCGGTGTGTTAATTTTCCCATCGGTGCTGAAAGTCGTATCGAGATTGCCATCAGGAGTAAGCCTGACGATGCCGACGTCTTCAAATGAACCCATCCGTACCGAGCCGCCAATCAGGATTTTCCCGTCGTTCTGGACCGCGACACTCCGGCCGTAATCGCTGCCGCTGCCAATGGGCGTGGTGAATTTGCCGTCGGTGTTGAAAGTCGTGTCGAGTGCGCCGTTTGGCAACAGCCTGACCGCCGAGTAATCTACATTTGTGCCGTCGCTTTGACCGGCAAGTACGATTTTTCCGTCTGACTGGATGGGGATGTCCTGCGCCATGTCATTGTGAGAACTGATGTCGATTGTGACGATTCCGTTATTCCCGAATGAATTGTCAATGTCGCCACTGGCCTTGAATCGGACCGCGCCATAAGTGCAATACAAGGAACTGGTATTGTAAAAATATCCGCCAACGACGATTTTCCCGTCGGGCTGGACAGCGATGCACGTTGGAATGTCGTCGGCCCCAAGTAAATCAAGCGTGAGTTTGCCGTCGGTGCTGAAAGTCGTGTCAAACGAGCCGTCGGGGTTTAGCCTTGCCAATGCCAAGTCTTTGTTCATGCCCGAAAACGCGTAGCCGGTCAAAACGATTTTGCCATCCGGCTGCAATTCAATCGCGCGGCATTCGTCTTCCTGCGACCCGAAGGAAAAAATCAGCATGCCGTCGTCGCTGAAATCCTCATCAAGCCAGCCGTCGGTGGTCAAACGGATGATCGCGAAATCTTTTTGGTTCATGCCATCATTGGCATAGCCGGCAACCAGGATTTTGCCGTCGGGCTGGACAAGCGTTGCGTATACATAGTGGTCTGTGCCGAGGTCAATTTGGGTAAGGCCGGCATTGACGCCGAACGACTGGTCAATTCCGCCATCGGCCAAAAACCGCATCACGCCAAAATTGCCCGTGCCGCCGGCGACCACAATTTTATCATCGGGTTGGATGGCCATTGCGCGTGCGAAACCCATGTTGGTTTCCGTGGTGTGGGTGAATCCCTGATCGCCAAAAGTGAGGTCAAGATCGCCAGGTTGCTGGGCATGGAGAATGATACCCGCGAGGGTAAAAAGTAGGGTAAAAATTTTCATTACGTTAGATTTGGGGCTGCAAATGTAGCAAAAAGCGACGCCGAAAAAGTTAAAATTGCAATGAAAATTAACGGTTTACAGGCGCATACCGATAATGTCCTGTAATCGGGTAAGAAAACAGGAAATCTTCCAACACCTGACCTGAGCCAGCATTGTGGACGAGTAGATTTCTTTTGCCATCAGCCGACTTTTTAGCGGTTACAATCACGATATGTGGCAATTTTCCGCCAATCATCCATGTCACCAAGTCGCCGGTTTTGTAATGCGAAGGATTATCAGTCACAACGTATTTCGTTCCGACGCGTGTGAAAAAAACCTGCAGGTTCGGCACGCGGCGATGATCGATGTTGGTGTCGGGCTTTTTCAATCCCCAGTGATTCGGGTATTTTGAGAAATTGTAAAGCATGTCCTGGTGAACCTGTTTTTGGAGGTCGATGCCGAGTTTCCGGTAGGCGCGGATGACTACGTCAGTGCAGACGCCTTTGTCCTTCGGGACATCGCCGTTTGGATAAGCGATTTTGAAATACGTCGGATCGTAGTCAACATTTTCGAGGGTCAACGATAAAGCAGCGTCCGACAGTCGCTCTTCGAAAGTTTTTTCTCCCGGTATCGCCAGGAGCAGGAATAGGATTAAACCGCTGCGCAACATATTTCGTGATTTAGGGCATAACGCGGAAAATCATCTAATAATTATGTAGTTAACGATTGCTGCGGGAAATCCGCAACCGAATTTTGGCAGGCTGCAATAATTTCGGCAAATGTCCGAACTTACCGCATTCCCGATTACTCACTGGTCAGACGACGACCGGCCGCGCGAAAAATTGCTCGGCAAAGGAAAACTGACCCTAAGCGATGCCGAACTGATTGCGATTCTAATCACTTCGGGCAGCCGCAATGAAACCGCCGTCTCGCTCGCCAAACGAATTCTCGGGAGTGTTGGGAATAATCTCAACAATCTCGGCCGATTGTCACTCAATCAGCTGATGGCCTTCAAAGGCATCGGTGAAGCCAAAGCCGTCACGATTGTCGCGGCACTCGAACTCGGCAGACGACGCCGCGAGGCCGAAGCG
>JAEWLD010000114.1 GCA_023393485.1 Bacteroidota bacterium | reverse complement strand
ATCGGTGACCGCGTCGATGTTGGCGCCGGAACCACAATTGACCGTGCCACGATGGGCTCGACCGTGATCCGCAACGGGGTTAAGCTCGACAATCAAATCCAAATCGCACACAATGTCGAAATAGGCGAGAACACCGTTATCGCGGCGCAGACCGGAATCGCGGGTTCAACCAAAATCGGAAAGAATTGCATGATCGGAGGGCAAGTCGGCATTGCAGGGCATTTGGTCATTGGCAACAATGTGCGCGTCCAGGCGCAGTCGGGCATCGGCAAAAATATTCCCGACGGTGAAACCGTTCAGGGTTCGCCATCATTCGGCTATGGCGATTACAGCAAGTCTTACGTCCATTTCCGCAACCTGCCGAAGATCGTCGCCGAATTAGAAGAATTGAAAAAACAGATAAACAAATAAATGATGGTTAAACAAAAAACCATAAAGAATGAGATTTCACTCCTCGGTGTCGGGCTGCACACCGGAAAAGAAGTGAAAATGACATTTAAGCCTGCGCCGGTAAACAACGGTTTTACTTTTGTGCGTGTCGATCTTGAAGGCCATCCGGTCATTGAAGCCGACGCGAGCTATGTGGTCAATACCCAGCGCGGGACAAACCTCGAAAAGCGCGGCGTCAAAATCCAGACGTCGGAGCACGTTTTGGCCGCCTGTATGGGTTGCGACCTTGACAATGTCATCATTGAATTGAACGAATCTGAGCCGCCAATCATGGATGGCTCGTCAAAATATTTTGTTGAAGCCTTGGAAAAAGCGGGCATCGAAGAACAGGATGCGGACCGGAATTACTATGTGGTAAAAGAGGTGATTTCTTATACCGACGAAGCTTCGGGCAGCGAAATCATCCTGATGCCGGCCGAGGATTACCAAGTCACTGCAATGGTTGACTTTGGCACAAAAGTTCTCGGTACGCAGAACGCGACGATGAAAAACCTCGCCGAATTCAAGGAAGAAATCGCCGACGCGCGTACCTTCAGCTTTTTGCACGAACTCGAAACACTGCTTGACAGCGGCCTGATCAAGGGCGGCGACCTCAACAACGCGATTGTTTACGTTGACAAGGAAATTTCGGGCAAGACCATGGAAAACCTCAAGGTCGCATTTGGCAAAAACGATATTTCAGTCAAGCCAAACGGCATTCTCGACAATTTGACTTTGCATTACCCGAACGAAGCGGCGCGTCACAAACTGCTTGATGTGGTTGGTGATCTGGCGCTGGTCGGTACGCGTATCAAAGGAAAAGTCATCGCCAACAAGCCAGGCCACTTCGTCAACACGCAGTTCGCCAAAAAATTACAGAAAATCATCAGGCTCGAGCAAAAGAATACCGTTCCTTGCTATGATTTGCACAAGGAACCGTTGATGGACGTCAATAAAATCATGACGATGCTGCCACACCGTCCACCGTTTTTGCTGGTCGACAAAATCATCGAAATGTCTGACTCGCACGTGGTCGGATTGAAAAACGTGACGATGAACGAAAGTTTCTTCGTTGGTCACTTTCCGGGCGCACCGGTAATGCCGGGCGTTTTGATCGTTGAGGCGATGGCGCAGACCGGCGGCATCCTGATCTTGAGTTCGGTGCCAGATCCTGAAAATTACCTGACGTACTTTATGAAAATCGACAATGTCAAGTTCAAATACAAAGTAGCGCCGGGCGACACACTCGTTTTTAAATGCGATTTGATTTCACCTATCCGCCGCGGTATTTGCCACATGCAAGGCAACGCCTACGCCAACGGCAGGCTCGTGGCCGAAGCCGAACTGATGGCCCAAATCGTCAAAAACCAATAATATGAACCAACCGTTAGCATACGTCCATCCGGGCGCCAAAATAGCCAAGAACGTCGTCATTGAGCCGTTCACGACAATCCACAACAACGTTGTCATTGGCGACGGAACATGGATTGGTTCAAACGTCACGATCATGGAAGGCGCGCGCATCGGCAAAAATTGTAACATTTTTCCGGGCGCGGTGATTTCGGCAGTGCCGCAGGATTTGAAATTTGGCGGTGAAGAATCACTTGCAATTATCGGTGACAATTGTACTATCCGTGAATGTGTTACGATAAACCGCGGCACGATTGCCTCAGGCCAGACCACAATTGGAAACAACTGCCTGATCATGGCTACGGCGCACGTGGCGCACGACTGCCATATCGGCGACAACGCGATCATCGTCAACGGCGTGGCATTGGCAGGACATGTAACGGTTGGCAATTTTGCAATTATCGGCGGATTGGCAGCCGTACATCAGTTCATTCAGATTGGCGACCATGCGATGATTTCGGGCGGATCGCTCGTAAGAAAGGACGTTCCGCCGTATACAAAAGCAGCGAAAGAACCGCTGTCTTATGTTGGGATCAATTCAGTTGGACTGCGCCGCAGGAGTTTCACATCTGAGAAAATCCGGGAAATCCAGGACATTTACAGGATTCTGTACCAGAAAAATTACAATACGTCACAAGCCGTCAGCATCATTGAGGGCGAGTTTGAGGCCACGCCCGAACGCGATGAAATCCTTGATTTTATTAGGAACTCATCTCGTGGTATCATGAAGGGATATTCGGGAGCGTATTGATTTAATTGACAATTGATAATTGACAATTAGTGATAGTCTGGCCGAATGAGGGTTCGGTTTAGGGGAGTTTGCGTTAGCGATAGCAGTGGAAATCCTTTTAAAAGGATTCGCCGGAGCGACAGCGGAGGCAAACCTTTTAAAAGATTGAAACGGATAGCGCGGGCCGAAGGCAACGCCCCACAATTTAAAATTTAAAATTCAAAATTTATAATAATTACAAATGGCAAGTACATCAGACATCCGCAACGGATTGTGTATCAAATTCAACCACGACATCTACAAAATCATCGAGTTTTTGCACGTAAAACCAGGTAAAGGCCCGGCTTTCGTACGTACGAAATTAAAGAGTCTTACCAACGGCAAAGTGCTTGAAAATACGTTTTCGGCAGGCCATAAAATCGACGAAGTCCGTGTTGAAACACACGAATATCAGTTCCTCTATGCTGAAGGTGACAGCTATAACTTCATGCACAATGAGACCTATGAGCAGATTGTTCTGGATAAGGCGATCCTCGATGCGCCTGATTTGCTTAAAGAAGGCACCAGCGTAAAAGTCATCATCAACGCCGAGACAGAAATGCCGTTGTCTGTAGACATGCCGGCATCGGTTGTTTTGGAAGTGACTTATTCCGAGCCCGGCGTGAAAGGCAACACATCGACAAACGCGACCAAGCCGGCAACGGTTGAAACCGGAGCGACTGTAAACGTCCCGTTGTTCATCAACGAAGGCGATAAGATCAAGATTGAGACCGCGACGGGAAAATACATGGAGCGGGTTTAATTTGGAAATTTGGAAATTTGGAAATTTGAAAATTTGGAAATGGGATGATTGTGTTGCGTAAAAACAATATTGCCCGCTTCGATTAGACATTCAAATGAAACAGCCATCGTGCCGCTAGTCCGAACCCAATTTTCAAATTTTCAAATTTTCAAATTTCCAAATTTTCAAATCTTCAAATTAACATGAAGTTCCCAAAAATACATACACTCCAGGAAATCTCCGAAATTATCGGCTGCCGCTTTATTGGCGATCCGGGATTTGAGGTGCACGGCATCAATGAAATCCATGTGGTTGAGCCGGGCGATATCGTTTTTGTTGATCATCCGAAATATTACGACAAGGCGCTCAACTCGGCGGCGACGATCGTGCTGATCAATAAAGATGTCGACTGTCCTAAGGGCAAGGCGCTTTTGATTTCGGACGACCCGTTCCGCGATTTCAATAAGCTGACACATCATTTCAGGCCGTTCAGGCCATCGGCTGCGGCGATTTCGGAGTCGGCGGCGATAGGCGAGGACACGATTATCCAGCCGAATTCGTTCATTGGCAACCATGTCAGGATTGGGAAAAACTGCCTGATCCACGCGAATGTCGTGATTTATGACCATTGCGTTATCGGTGACAATGTGATCATCCAGTCGGGAACAATCATCGGCGCTGACGCCTTTTATTATAAAAAACGGCCGGAAGGTTTTGATCAATTGCTTTCGGGCGGGCGTGTGGTGATTCACGACAATGTCGGCATCGGTGCGCTTTGTACGATAGATCGCGGGGTGACCGGCGATACTACAATCGGCGAAGGTTCAAAACTCGACAATCAAGTCCATGTCGGGCACGATACGATCATCGGCAAAAAATGCCTTTTTGCGGCGCAGGTCGGCATTGCGGGCTGCGTGATCATTGAGGACGAAGTCACGCTTTGGGGACAAGTCGGAACGACCAGCGGCATCACAATTGGCGCGAAGGCCGTTGTCATGGGCCAAACCGGCGTGACCAAATCAATTCCCGGCGGAAAAACCTATTTCGGAACACCAATCGAGGAATCACGCGAAAAGCTTAAGCAAATGGCCAATATCAAACGCATTCCCGAGATTCTCGACAAACTAAAGTAAATGCATACCCTACGATGACACCAAAAAAGACCGTTGAACAATTCTATAAATCCGATGTATTTCTCGATCCCGATTTGACCGCGTCGTTCCTCCATGACGACGTGCTGCTGGACTGGAACAGCAGTAAAGGTTTTTTACAGATGGACAAAGCAAAAATCATTTCAATCATCACTGAGATGAGCAAGGCTTACACACGTTCAAGAATCAAAGTCAGCCATTTGCTGGCCGAAGGAAATACGGTGTCCATACGTTATCATCACTACATCAAAACGATTGAAAATCCGCGCGAGGAAATCCTCCTGGCACCATTTATCGTGATTTGGGAAATCAAGGACGGCAAATTGTTCCGCGGTTTCCAGATGAGCCAGACGTCTTGACGATTGTTCGACGATTCGATTGGCCGATTCAAAAACAAAACTTACTTTTGCACAACATTCAAAACCATAAAAAAATTAAACCATGAGCGTTTTAGTTAATAAGGATTCCAGGATTATCGTACAAGGATTTACCGGAAGCGAAGGTACATTCCACGCCTCGCAAATGATTGAATACGGAACAAATGTCGTTGGCGGTGTCACGCCCGGCAAAGGCGGAACGGAGCATTTGAACCGTCCGGTATTCAATACGGTAAAAGACGCTGTTGACAAAGCAGGCGCAGATACGACGATCATTTTCGTGCCGCCGGCATTCGCAGCCGATGCGATCATGGAAGCCGCCGATGCCGGGATCAAGGTCATCATCACGATCACCGAAGGAATTCCGGTAGCCGACATGATTAAAGCCTCAAACTATATCAAAAGCAAAAACTGCCGCCTGATCGGGCCAAATTGCCCGGGCGTAATCACTCCCGAAGAAGCGAAAGTGGGCATCATGCCTGGCTTTGTTTTCAAAAAAGGAACAGTTGGAATCGTATCAAAATCGGGAACGCTGACTTATGAGGCGGCTGATCAGGTTGTCAAGCAAGGTTTGGGAATCACAACCGCCATCGGAATTGGCGGCGACCCGATCATCGGCACAACTACAAAAGAGGCCGTTGAACTTTTGATGAACGATCCTGAAACCAAATGCATCATCATGATTGGCGAAATCGGCGGGCAACTCGAAGCCGATGCCGCACGCTGGATCAAAGCCGATGGGAACCGCAAGCCGGTTATCGGGTTCATTGCGGGTGAAACCGCGCCGAAAGGCCGTACAATGGGCCACGCCGGAGCGATTGTGGGCGGCGCCGACGACACGGCTGAAGCAAAAAAACGCATCATGCGTGAAAACGGCATCCACGTGGTTGACTCGCCGGCTGAAATTGGCAAAAAAGTAAAGGAAGTGATGGGATAACCATTTGATTTTTTTAAATATAAAGCTCCGTTTTTTGCGGGGCTTTTTTTATTGATTGGTGCCGGATGTCCGGCGCGTTTGTACCTCGGGAAAAGTCCGTCAAGTCGGGTTTTTTGTTCTTAGGCTGTTTTCGGTTATAGAATTTACATTTCATCGTACGGTCGAAACATGGAAATCCTGCACTTTGTAAAATCTGTAAACCACTACATTTATTCATCGATCAAGAAAATATGAAAAATTTTTACGCAATCATTTTACTGTCGGCCGGTTTTGCTGCGCAATCGCAGATTGTAAACATTCCCGACGCTGTTTTCAAGGCTGAACTTTTGACAGCAAACCCTGTCGATTCATTCATTGCTACAGATATCGACGGCAACTACATCGCAATTGATACCAACGGCGACGGCCAAATCCAGTTCACGGAAGCCGAGACAGTTTATGGCCTGAACCTGGCTGCACCGAGTACGGATCTTACAGGAATAAAGAGTTTCCTCAATCTCCGCGCGCTTGAGGCAAGTTATCTGTCGCTGACCTCGCTTGACGTGTCAAACATGGTCAACCTGGAAACCATCAATGTTTCGGACAATTTCATCACTGCGCTCAATGTATCGGGA
>JAEWLD010000111.1 GCA_023393485.1 Bacteroidota bacterium | reverse complement strand
CCGTAGTCGTTCCATTGTTCGTGACCACGCCGCCATCATTGACCATTACAAGTGAACCATCGCTGGCGACTTGCAGTGACGCGCCGGCATTAACCGTCAGATTGTTTTGGATATTGACATAAGTATTTGGTGAGACAACCAGTGTATTCGGGCTGTTGACAATCAGGCTGCACGCGTCGATATTGCCATTGACCGACGTGTTGTATGGGCCGTCGATTACCACAAGCGAGCTGGTATTCGGCACGCCCGCAGACCATGACGTCCCGTTCCATGTCGTTGTCACAGGCTCAATGATTTTAATTGCGTTGGTCGCGGTGAAACATGTAGCGGTATTTTCCCTGATTTGACAATAGTACTGATAACCGTCCAATCCGGCGATGTTTGAAATGGTCAGCGTTGCGGTCGTCGCGCCCGAATAAACGCCGCCGTTTGCAACAGCAGTCCACGCCGTTGTATTTGGCGGCACAAAATACCACTGATACGCCAGCGGGTTCGATCCGGCAAAACCTTCCGCGCCAGATGTTGTCAATGATGTCGACGTACAACTTGGCGTATACGATGGTTGTGCCGTCACCGATGGCGGCGTACCTGCCGAGAAATTAAATGTGCCAATATTTGAATAGTCGTTTGTGGAACACGAACCCGCGCCGCTGCCGAGCCAGTCAACAATGTCCCAATCTGCGTTTGTATAAGCGACTTTAGGCACGGCCACATTGTTTTTCCTTCTAAAATCGGCGCCTTGGCCTTCGAGGTTAAGCGATACGGCCCAGGTTTCGTCACCGGCAACGCCCCAACTGTCTATCTTGACGCCCGACTTGAACAAGCCGATGTGATCATGCCCGATATTGTTGTTCGATCCCGATTTAAAATTAATCCCCGAAATCAATGTCTGCTGATTCGCCAAAGAACCAGTCCCGGCACCGCCGCAGTCAAAACCGCTGGTAGATGTGCTTACCACATAGGTTTGGCCGTTATTCAGCGTTCCAGAAAGATTGACGGTTGCATATGAAGTCGCGTTCCCGTTAGAGAAAAACTGCAACGCATAATTTGCCAGCGAAACCGCCGCGCCCGTACCGTTGTAAATTTCAACATAACTCAACCCGCCGTAAGAAGCGTCGGTCACTTCGCTGATGAACAGATCAGACATTATATTCGTTCCCTGACATGAGCTCGCCACATTGTCAATGACCGTAAATGCATTGGCAGCCTGACAGCCCGACGCATTGGTAGTCACTAACGTTCCAGAAGTTGCGCCCGCAGGAACAATTACCTCAATGACGGTAGACGATATTTGTGTAACCGTTGCCGCCACGCCGTTGAAAGTTGCGGTTGCTCCGGTCAGGTTATTAGCCGTTGCGGTAACTGTAACCGTTGTTCCGACCGGCCCCGAAAGCGGCGTAATCGTATTGGTTGCGGTTGTGCAGGTTCCTGTGCCTTCAATCAAAAATGTATAAGGATTTTCGTCGCTGTCATTGTTGGATATAGTAACCGTTGTTGTCCGGCTTCCGGTTGCAGTCGGGTTGAAGGTAATCGTGAAATCGACAAAATTGCCCGGTGTGATTGTATATGGCGCAGCTGCATTGACCGTGAAATCGGCCGTATTGCCACCAGCGACAATTACTGACGGCACGCTGAGCGATGCGGTTCCAACATTCTGGATCCTAAAAGTCTTGGTCTGCGGCGACCCGATGGATTGCGACGCAAACAAGGTGTTGTTTGTTCCAGACGGCGTCATGTCTCCAGATGAAATCGTCGGGTTTGAACCTACGACTCCTTTTACCGTAATTTCCTGGACAGGCGTCGGGTTTACGGTCAACACGCCTGAAATATTGGTTGCGCCGTCCCAAAGTCCGCCCGCGGTCATATCGTTTTTGATGCCGCCGTATTTGTAAGTTCCGGCATCAAGCTGGAAACGCGATGCATAATAATACGTTCCGGCACTGGTAATCTGGCTACCCAAATCAAGGATATATTCGTCGTATGTTCCGCTGTCTGCTGAATAATCGGCTTCAATCCAAGTCCAGCCGCCGCCGGCGGGATTCGTGTTCGCCGAGCTGTAACCGATCCAGCCCGTTATGCCTGCGCCTTGCCCTGCGCCCAAAGTAAGTCCGGTTTTGCCGACTTGCGCGGTAACGTTGAAGGCATTTCCGAGGTTGATGGTTCCCGTGCCGGGTGTTTTGATATTGGCGAAGTCAACGGTCGATGCGGAATTTATCGAACCATTCAACGTTACGTTATCTAGGCGGACCGTTCCACCGCCGGAACCTGAGAATGTGATTGTAAGTGTAATATTCCCGGTTAATGATGTGCTTGTCGTAAAATTAGAAGTCGTCGCTCCGACGAAGTTATTCGTACGGCTTGTCGTCACTTGAGGGATACTTGCCGTAGAACCAGTCGTACCAGAAATGCTGGCGTCCATTTTCGTTGGGCCAGTAGGCGAAATCCGATAATTGTAAGTAATGCTAGTAGGCGTTAAATCCAAACCCGCCGGAACTGTAAAAGTACAGGTGATGATATCGGAAACGCCGCTTCCAACTGTGGCAGACATAGAACCACCGCTTCCTCCAGCACCGGCAAAACTTGCGCTTGCTATCGACTGCGTCCAAACCGGATTTGAGATATTCGGATCTTTACTCGCTGACCCGGTCGCATTTGTTCCGTAGGTATAAGGCAATGCAACCGTTGTACTCGTTCCGAAATCTTCAGTGTAGACCGATTGGGCTTGAGAAAAAATGGTCGATATTACACTTACAACAACACAAAATAAAACTCTCATCTTCATAAGTAGGGTATCCTTTTCTTGTAATGACATTAGCATAGATAACCCTCAAAGTTACCTAACTTCCGGCAACAAAATTACTTTTAATTTGCTTAAATTCAATACTTTTGCGTTACTATTTTGTTAACATAACAAAGCCAGTACTACAACGATTTCGTATGCAAAACTCCCTGACTATCAGTGCAATCAAGTCAAAAATTGAGCGTTTTTGCGCCTATCAGGAACGCTGCCATTCGGAGGTTGTCCTGAAACTAAGAAATCTCGGGTTAAAATCTTCCGAAATCGATGAAATCATGGTTCATTTGATCGATGGCAATTTCGTCAATGAAGAGCGTTTTGCACGAACTTTCGCACGTGGCAAACACCGGATCAAGCACTGGGGAATTTCGCGGATCGTCGCCGAACTCAAGGCGCGCAACATTTCGCAATACAACATCACGGCAGCACTCAGGGAAATCGACGCCGATGAATATGACGCGGCGTTTAACGCATTAGCCGAAAAACACTGGCACGGCCTGACCGAAAAACATCCGCTCAAAAAAAGAAAGAAATTCTGCGATTTCCTGCTCAGGAAAGGTTTCGACCCCGAACAGGTTTACGCCAAGGCTAAGTCGCTTGAGAAAAATTAAGGTTTCGCGAGCAACACGCTGACGGCATTTCCGCCAAAACCCACGGCATTGACCAGAATTTTGCGAAGCGGCTTTTCAACTTGCTCCGACGAAAAAGGCGTTGGGATAAATTGATTATGGCGCAGCATCAAAATCGCCATTTCAACGCTCAGCAATCCGGATGCGCCAAAGGTATGGCCGGTTTGCCATTTGTTGGTCGTGAGCATCGGCAGGCGTTCGCCGAAGATTTTTTGGATGGCTTTATATTCAGACAAATCGCCGGCAATGGTTCCGGGCGCATGCATCACGATCGCGTCAACCGATGACTTGTCAGCACCGGCCAAAGCCATTGCCATCGACTTTTGGAAACAATCGGCTTCGGCAGAAATCGATACCGGATGCTCGAGGATTTCGGTCGCATAGCCAATGCCTTCAACAATCGCGAGCGCGTTGCCTGTACCTTTTTCCAGACAACAAACCGCCGCGCCTTCGCCCAGGATCATCGTATTTTGCTTTTTGCCGAAATCACCCGCGCGGCACGGGAAATCAGCATTTTCTTTAGTGTAGATTTTCATCGCCTGCATTTGCGCGACGGTAAACGGTGTGAGCGGCGCTTCAGATCCGCCAACGAGAAATTTTTCGGCCATTCCCGAACGCAGCCATGCCACGCCGTTGAGCAGCGCGTGCAAAGCGGTTGAACACGTGATTGAATGGGAAATGTCCGGGCCTGTCGACTTTAAATCGTGCGCAACCCATGAGGCGATGTTGCCCAAAGTCGTGGTTGGCGAAGCGAGCGTTTTGGTACGGCCGGTTTCGATGAAATCGCGATGGTGTTTTTCAAACAATTCGGTTGCCCCGCGCGAAGAGCCAATGTTGACACCAAAGTACTTGTCATGCCAGCCGGCTTTCTCAATTGCCATGCGCGAAGCTAGAATTGCCATCAATACCGATCGGTCAAGTGATTTGTATTTGCTGTCTGACGCGCGAAGTTCGGCCATCATTTGCTCAGCAGAATCGCCGAGCGTGGCAACAAGCGCGCTTTCGGTGCCGAATTGCCTTTCAGTAAACATTGGCCGGCCGTCGAGATAATGATTCCAAACCGCCCGGTCCGAATTCCCAAGCGGTGAAACCGAAGCAATGGCTGTAATTGAAATGGGCTCGTACATGCGGCAAAAGTACAACTTTTAGATTGCTTATTCGCGGGCGTGGCCTGGCTTTGCTTAATCTCGCCGACGCGAATTTTGAACGCTTCAAAATCTTTGGCCATCTTCGGGAGAAAATCAACCGACTTTTTTATTTGGTGTGCGTCGGCGTAAACGATTCGCCACATCGGCTGGGCATTGAGTCTTTTCGAGGTATAATCTACGGTGGTAATGTTTTTTAATGGAATCCGTTCTTCCGATTGCCTATCGGTGATATAAAGATAATTGTCATCGAATTCAACTATCTTATCGTGCCTGAAAAATCCGAAATAAACAAATATGTAGCTGACAAACAAAATCACCAGCGGCAACGCATTTTCTGCAGTCCGGTCGGCAATCCACCGCTGGCCGACGATATACAGAATGAAAAGGCTGCCGGAAACTGTCAGGACAATGGCCAATCTCATCCGGATTTTACTCGATATCCGCCGGCGTTGCATCAAACCGACAATTTGGCGCGATCATAATAACAGGTCAACAGTGACTTTAATTGGGTTTCACCGCTCATCGCCGATGAAAATTCAGACCACAGTTTCTTCGGGACAAATTTCAGAAGTGGCTGCTGAACTGCCGCAATATTGCCAAAGTTGTCTTTGATCTGCTGATCCCATTGTCCGTGATAACGCAAAATATCATCGGGATAAACCACCTTTCTTTCGGTGCCTTCATCGACCACTTCAAACGGCTCGGCGATGTTGAGATAACCGTAATCGTCGGTCAATTGTTCGCCCGGATGGATGTCGCGCACCGCAATTTCAAAATCGTAAGCCGTAGACATGCAACTAGAATTGAAGCTGTGGTTGATGAATTTTGCGTTGTCCCAGCACAGGACGTGATTGCCATCGCCGTTGGTGAAGCAATACGTGTCGAGATAACCGGCCATCAGCGACGAAAGGTTTTGCGCGCGCGCGGGCGTGAAAATCTGGTCGAGTTCGTCCTGAACCCATGTGATTGTGCCTTTTGGAATAAATTTCCTGGCAACGACACCGTAGCCGATGATGTCATTGATGAACCGCAGTTCAGTATCGGGATGAAGCATAAATAAACCGTTAATGTTTTGGCTAAATTTATCTTATTTTTTCCAATGCGGCTTCCACAGTTGCATATATTTTTTCGAGTTGTTGCCCCGAAATTATGTAAGGCGGAAGAATGTAGATTATATTCCCGACCGGCCGCATGATGATGCCGTTTTCAATGAAAAAGTCGTAAAGTTTGTTGCGCAGGCTGCCGTAATAGCTCTCGGCCGTGTCTGTCTTGATCTCGAGCGCGAAGATTACGCCCAGTGCGCGCGCGGTCGCAACGCGGGGATGTTTTTCGATTTTACAGAGAAATTCGCTGTGGCTTTTTTCTATCCGGGCGATATTGTCCTGCAT
>JAEWLD010000039.1 GCA_023393485.1 Bacteroidota bacterium | reverse complement strand
ATTCAATGAAACGGTCAATCAATGCGTCTTTTGAAAATTTTTCTTTTGTTTCGAGCTCGTTTGTTTCAATCGGCATTTCAGGTTCGGCAACCGGATTTTCATCGCGCAGGATCGGTTTTACTGCAGTCAATTGCAGCCACTCGGCGAATGAATGCGTTTCGTCTTTTGAAAACGCGAGCGGTTTGCCGATTTCGAGTTTGGTTTCGATCAGTTCGGCTTCTTGGGTTGCCGGCTGGGTTTGATCGGTATCGATTGTCTCGACAGTCCCGGTTTCCACGGCCGATTCAATGGTTTCAATCGGAGTTTCAACTACAGTTTCCTCGTCGATTGTTTCTTCTGCAATGAGCTCCGGTTCGGCCGAAGCAATGACGTTTTCAATAACTGCCATCGGTTCGGCAATAACTTCGTCGGTTTCTTCTGCAACTGTTTCAGTTTCGATGTGCGTAAATTCAACAGGCGCAATCGCTTCAGGCAGGAATTGCGGCTCTTCTGTAATCGGGCCGAAATCTTCGGCGTTGATTTGCTCAATCGGTTTTTCATCGACTGTTTCAGCCGTTTCAGGCTCGACGCGATTTTCCGCTTCGCGGATCGATGTCAGTATCGACTGCTTGGCGAGTTCGGTATCGGTTGGGCGATCCTGCATTTTATCATCGCCAACCAGAAAACTGTCCTTGACGGTAATGCCTTCGATTTCGGCGAGTTTTTGTTCGTATAATCCTTTTTGGATTGTGATAAATGAATCAGAGGTAATAAATTCAAACAAAACGCTGCGGTCTGTTGTGTAGGCCGCGGTGACTTTCAAAGCATAATTATACTGGAAACTGTTTTGGTTGTAAAGGCCTTTGAGCCGAAGTGCACGCGCGCTCTGGAAATACGGGAACTCGGTCACGATTTTTTCCAATGCATCGGTCTGCCGCTCGTTGACGGCTTCGGGATGATTGAGCAGGTAAGTGTATTCGGTCGGGTTCAATCGCGGTGAGTTAAGTGTGGCAAATTAAGCAAATTTAGGCAATCGGCAAACAATTACCACTTGGCCAGCGATTCGTTGAAAATGTCCTGCGTGATCCTTTCAAAAATCACGTCGAGCGCATCGGCAAGCCTGCCGCCGACAAGTTGCTGGTCACCCGGATAATCATAGAAGAACGAGAACGATTTCTCAAAATTATCGGCTTCCTTATTATTGTTGATGAACCTTACATTGATCCGGATCGTCAGCCGGTTCTGCGCCGCGCGTTGGTCTGCCGTGGCCGTCATCGGGCTGATCCGGTAATCCGTGATTTCGCCTTCGTATATCAAATCGCCGTTTTTGTTGGTCAGGCTCAGTGTGGTTTGGTCCTGGATATAATTTTGCAGGCGTTGTGTAAACGTGCGCTCAATTCCTGGCTCTACGAGTTCGGCGTTATTCTGGAAATAATTGACCTGAAATGTTTTGGCGTCGATTGGTTTGGCGCCAGTAAAGTTGTAGACGCCGCAACCGTTCAATATAACGGCAAGCAACAACAGCAAGACGATTGTAATTTTTTTCATAGGTTTTCCCGACTACAGGTCGAACTGTTTTATTTTGCGATACAAAGTACGCTCTGAAATGCCGAGTTCGTCTGCTGCGGCTTTGCGTTTGCCCTTGTTTTTCTGCAGCGCTTTCTTGATCATCTCGATTTCTTTTTGTTCAAGGCGAAGGATTTCTTCTTCCTCGACGGTTTCGGCAAAAGTGTAATCGTCGTCTTCCGGCTGCTTGAAATGCGGTTCGGCATTTCTTGTAACCGGCGTGGCCACAATAGAAGTCTGCGCTTGCTGCTGTTCGAGGTCGACCACATCGCGGTTGCCGTAAATCTTCCGGATCAGGTTCTGGTTGTTCTCCTGGACGTGTACGTTCCCGTTCTGCATCAGTTCGAGCGTCAGCTTTTTGAGGTCGTTCAAATCACTTTTCATATCAAACAACACCTTATATAATATGTCGCGCTCTGTTGAAAAATCGTTTTCGCTTTTTTTGCCGCCGACGACCGTTGGTAAATTTGTGCCTTCAACAGGCAGATAAGATTGCAAGACCGGGAGCGAAATCTCGCGGTTGGTTTCAAGCACCGAAATCTGTTCTGCGACGTTCCTGAGTTGGCGAATATTTCCGCTCCAACGGTAACGCTGCAGAAATTCGATGGCCTGATTATCAAGCCTGATCGCCGGCATTTTGTATTTGTGGGCAAAGTCTGAAGCAAACTTGCGGAAAAGCAGATGAATGTCATCTTTACGCTCGCGAAGTGGCGGCAATTGAATGTCGACAGTGCTTAGTCGGTAATATAAGTCTTCGCGGAATTTGCCTTTTTCAATCGCGTCGAACATATTGACGTTGGTCGCGGCGACGATGCGCACATTGGTTTTTTGCACCTGCGACGATCCGACCTTGATGAATTCGCCGTTTTCCAAAACGCGCAGCAAACGGACTTGCGTAGTAAGTGGCAATTCGCCGACTTCGTCAAGGAAAATCGTGCCGCCGTCGGCAACTTCAAAGTAGCCTTCACGAGTAGCCGTCGCGCCGGTAAATGCGCCTTTTTCGTGGCCGAACAATTCGCTGTCTATCGTGCCTTCGGGAATCGCGCCGCAGTTCACGGCGATGTATTTCCCGTGTTTTCTGTGCGAAAGCGAATGGATGATTTTTGGGATGCTTTCTTTACCGACGCCGCTTTCGCCTTGCACCAATACCGAAATGTCAGTCGGCGCGACCTGGATTGCCTTCTCGACGGCGCGGTTGAGTTTCGGGTCGTTGCCGATGATTTCGAAGCGTTGTTTGATGGCTTGTACTGATTCCATGTCAATTAATAATTAACAATTAATAATTAATAATGAAGGAGTTTTTTCAATCTTCATGATTTGTCAATTGTTCAGGTTAGTCGAATTTGCGTTAGGGATTGCAGCGGTTATCCTTTTTTGAGGAACGAAAAAAAGATAAGAGCGGAAAGCCCGGCGGCGACAATTTTTTATTGGGCAGAGACAAATGGTCAATTCGCCGCAACGCCCAATTGTCAATTGTCAATTATCAATTGTCAATTCATATCTGAAAGACTGACTGCTTTTCCAATCAAAGTCCCGCTCGTGCAATCTGTGATCAAAACATTGACGAACTGCCCGATTTTATAGTCTTCACGCGGGAAAACCACGGTGACGTTCTGCGAAATGCGGCCGGAGAAATCGGCTTCCGACTTTTTCGATGTCTTGTCTACCAGCACTTCGACGATCTGCCCGACGTATTCGCGGCTGCGCAGCAAACTGTGCTCGCGTTGCTTTTCGACGATTTCCATCAGTCGGCGGATTTTGGTTTCCTCGGGAACGTCGTCTTCCATCTTGCGCGCGGCCAGTGTGCCCGGTCTTTCGGAATAGGCATACATGTAGCCGAAATCGTACTTGACGTAATCCATCAAACTCAACGTGTCTTGATGGTCTTGCTCGGTTTCGGTCGGGAAGCCTGCGATCATGTCTTGTGTGATTGCACAACTGGGGATGATTTGATAGACTTTATCAATCAGTTTCATGTATTCTTCACGCGTGTGCTGACGGTTCATTTCCGCGAGCAATCGGTTACTGCCCGATTGTACCGGAAGGTGAATGTGCTTGCAGACGTTCGGGTATTTGGCGATGACATGCAACACTGCCGCGTGCATGTCCTGCGGATTTGACGTTGAAAAACGGATGCGCATTTTCGGGAAGGCAACGGCAACCATTTCGAGCAATTGCGCAAAATCTACGGCTGTTGCTTTTTGCATGTCGGTGGCTTTGACGAAATCTTTTTTAAGCCCGCCGCCGTACCATAAATAACTGTCGACATTTTGGCCGAGCAAAGTCACTTCTTTGTAGCCGTTTTCATGAAGGTCGCGGATTTCGGCCATGATGCTTTGCGGCTCACGGCTGCGTTCGCGGCCGCGCGTAAACGGAACGACGCAGAAGGTACACATGTTGTCGCAACCTCTGGTGATTGAAACGAATGCCGACACGCCGTTGCTTTGCAGGCGAACCGGTGCGACATCACCGTATGTTTCTTCTTTGGAAAGAATCACGTTGATGGCGTCGCGGCCTTCTTCGACTTCTTTTAAAAGGTTTGGCAGATCTTTATAAGCGTCCGGACCTACTACCAGGTCAACGATTTTTTCTTCTTCGAGGAATTTGTCTTTCAGGCGTTCGGCCATGCAGCCCAAAACGCCGACTTTCATCGTCGGGTTACACTTGCGC
>JAEWLD010000329.1 GCA_023393485.1 Bacteroidota bacterium | reverse complement strand
GACTTAAGCAGCGTCAACTCTGCCGCGAGGGAACCGTAAAGCAATATCGCGCGGCTTTTGTTGTTGGTCAGGTCAAGGTCGGCGACGGGATTGCCTACGTTGTTGAAACGGTCGCTTCCGTTGATATCGACAATGCCCGAGACCGGATCGCGCAGCGGCTGGCCGTAACGCCCGTTGGGAAAGCGGACAGGCATCAGCGGTGATTGTTTGTAAGCTGTCGTGAAAGCCGCATTTGGCCTGTCTATATTGTTGACGATTGAAAAATTGACATTCGGCGTGACTTTGATCTTTTTATCCCAAAATTTAAACTCGTTGCGCGAATTGAGATTTGTGCGCTGATAATCGGTGCCGATCAAAATGCCTTTCTCCTTATAATTGGTCACGCCAAAATAATATGACGCCGACTCGTTGCCGCCGGCAAGCGACAGGTAATTGCTCATCACTTCGCCCAATTGTGTGATTTCATCAAACCAATCGGTATTGTAAGGCTGCGTCGCACTCCAATAATTTGGGTTGCCCAGGGCTGAGTTATTGTAGTAGGCATAACGGTAAGCGTCGGCCATTTCTACTTTCTTCTGCACATCTTTGATTCCGTAATAACTGTCAAAGGTAACCTTGACTTCGCCTGAGCGGCCTTTTTTAGTGGTGATGATAATGACGCCGTTCGAGCCTTTTTGCCCGTAAATGGCAAGCGATGAAGCGTCCTTGAGAATGTCAATGGTCGCAATTTCCGACGGGCTGATGTCAATGTCGGATGAAGTTTCGACGCCATCGACGATATAAAGCGGACTGCGGTCGCCCATTAGCGTGGAAAGCCCGCGAATCATTACGGTCGGCTTTGAACCCGGATCATCGGTTGCGATGATGTTGATGCCGGCCGCGCGTCCCTGAATTGCCTGGACTGCAGATTGCGACGGCGTTTTGACTATATCCGCCGCTTTGATTTGCACCACAGATCCGGTAACTGAGCCCGCTTTTTTTGTTCCATACCCTATTACGACGACTTCGTTCAGCATGTTGGCTTCTTCCGACATCACGACTTTCATTCCAGGGTTTGCCGCCGCCGTGGTGGTTTTGTAGCCGACCATCGAAAAGGTCAGGATGGCGTCGGGCAAAACGTCAATGGTGAAATTTCCGTCAAAGTCGGCAATCGCAGAAGCAGTGCCGCCGACAATATTGACGCCCGGCAGCGGCTGGCCTTTGTCGTCCGAAACGTTACCCGTGATTTGAGCATGCGATGACCATGAAATTGCGAATAATATAATAATAAGGTGAATTTTGTTTTTCATCTTAAATAATTTGCTTAAAATTTTGTTGAGTGACACATAAATTTACGACGTAATTAACAACACTCGACATCTGGTGTTAACGAAATCAAAATAGCAAACAATAAGATACTGATTTTATGAGTATTACATAAAATAAAACTCACAATGATGTATTAATGATGTGGTATCGCGGGAAGTTGAAAATCTGACTTAAGCTAACTCATACGTCGAGCATGTACTTATTCAGGTTGATTTCCGCCCGGAGCTGCATTTTTTTGCGCAGCCGGTACCGATGCAGTTCGACACCGCGAAATGAAATGTTCATTAGTGGCGCGATTTCTTTTGACGACAGATTCATCCGCAGATAAATCGCGAGCCGTATATCTTTTGAAGATAAATCCGGATGCTGCGCCAAAAGCCGCGATACAAATTCGCTGTGTATCTGCTTCATATTGGTTTCAAAGGCTTCCCACTCGTGTTTTTCAATCGTGTTGGCCCGAATCGCGCGTTTGATTTCGGACTTAAGCCGGTTGACGTCGGATTCATTGTCCAGGATTTTGCGGATGTTGTCCATGACTTCGCCTTGTTTGGCAATCGAAAACGACTTTCCGGCTACTTCTGTCGATTTGGACTGGATTTCGAGTTCGAGGATATGCTTCTGATATTCCTGGATGCGGAGCTCATTTTCCATTTCAAGAATGTCGCGCTGGTGCCGCATTTCTTCTTCGCGCAGGGCCAGCTTTTGCCGGTATCGCAGATTGTTCCATCGGTAATAGACAAAACAAATCAGAACAATCAAAAAGACATACAGCAGAATCATCCAAGGCGAAAAATACCACGGATATCCAACACTGAAACGATAGCCCGCCACTTTTGTCAAGCGGCTGCCATCATTGATAAAAACATCGAAATGCCGCTGGCCGCTATCGAGGTTGTTCAGTGTTACGCTGCCCGATTTCATCCGGGCGTAGTCGCCTTGATCATTGAGCCTGTAAAACAGATCGGGCCGCGAAAAACCGTAATGCCCTGACACCGCGTGAATTGTGATTGGCTCGTTGTATTTGATTTTTACATCGTTGGGAATCAGCGTTGAACCTCGGAAAGCTTCGATGGTAACTTTACGGTTTGTAAAGTTGCGGACATTCGTTTTCAGCGACAGAAACCCATCGTCAAGGTTGACCAGCAAATGGCCATGGTCATTATTGACTTTAATGTATTCAAAAATCAATTTCCCTTGATAATATTTTTCGGGAATCAACCGCCAGACAAGTTGACCGCGCAACTGGTTGATCAGGTAGAGCAGTCCGTCTTTGACAACCATAAAATAGGTTTCATCCACCGCAGCGATGTCCGAAACCGCGCCCATAGTCCGGTTAAAAACGTTGTCTGCGGCCAATTTGCCCAGGCCACGGTCGTAGTGATACCAGTGATTGTCGATAAGAAAAAGCATCCTTTTTTTCCAGGTAAACATCTTGACGGCATAATCATTCGTGATCCCGCTTTTGTGCGATATGTTCTCGATTCGGGTTGTATTGAAATTCCCGTCATAGCAAACACGATAAAGACTTCTGTAATTATCGGCAGCCCAAAGTTCGCCCGGTTTGTCCTGGCTGATTTTCCTGATCGGTTTTGTCAGGCCTGACAGCTTTCGAAAATTTGACAAATCATTTTTATCGCGATATACGGCGATTCCCGAATAATTGGCCTGAAAACACACCTTGTCAAACGCGCTTTCAACAAATTGCCAGCCGCCGTTCACGGGATTCTTGCCGGCGAGTTGCCGTCCGTCGTAAACAAATGTGCCGTCATTGTGCCCAATTATGAACTGTTCGCCAACGCGGTAGATATCCCACACCTGGCCTTGCGAACCCGGAATGACATCGAGCTTCGCACGTCGGCTGTCAAAAAGCCCGTGATTGGTGGCAAGAAGATACCCCTCGCCGAGTGGCGTAATTGAATAAACAGAACCTAAAACGCCCGAATTATCGACAAAAATTGATACAGGCGAGTTGATTTCGACATGGCTGATCCCATTGTCAAGCCCAAGCCAGAGATCATTTTCGCCATCGGTGGCAATTGAGAGAACCGCATTGTTTTTGAGTGCGTTCTGCCGGTTGATATTACGCCAGGTTCCATCGGTAAGGTTGACCAGGTAAAGTCCGCCCAATGCCGTCCCAATGGCCAATTGCGATTTGCCGACGAACTTTGCGGTAATGATGACCTGATTTTTAAGGATTTCATTAAGCGGGTTAGGCCACGGCCTGATTCCTTGCCGGTCATGGACAAAAACGCCGTTGTTTTTGGTAAAAGCGTAAATTGAATTGCCATGTTTTTCGATGTGATGAATCACGTTGTCCTGAAGCAATCCGCGCCCGACGGCGGTTACGAAACGGCCATTCCGGAATTCGAGGATGCCGTCGGTGACCGAAGCCGCAAAAAGCGCATCGCCCAGGACATAACAATATGAAATCTGTGACGGAAGCCGGAACTTTTTGATCTGCCCATTGCCGTAAACGAACAATTCGTTGAACGACTGAAAATAAATTTGGCCCTTATAACGGAACACTTTCCAGATTTCCTCATTGTCAGAAATACCTTCAAAAAGCCTTTTGTTTTGAGTAAGCGAAAAGTATTTCATCTCGCCCGAAACCCGTTTCCAGTAGCCGAATTCCTTGTATGAACCGCTGTAAATCCTGTCACCATCGGCAAAAATGGAACGGATGATCGTTTTGTTCGGCAGCGAATATTTTTCCCAAATCACCCCGTTATAGCGCAATAAATAATGATTGTTGGCGAAATACATCGCGTGATCCGTACCCTGCGCAAGGTTCCAGACTTGATTGTCGCCATTGTAGTCGGCTTTGGTAAAATTCTCGACAAACGGAAGCAGTTCCTGCGAATAAAGCGGAACAAAGCAGAACAGGAATAAAATAATGGCTTTGCGCACGTTTGGGATTTATACCCAAATATAATTATTCCGTGAATATGACGAGGTCTATGATTCGTTCCAGCTGAACGCCGTAAAATACTACGGTTTTCCTACAAAATGTTTGGGTGAAGCATTGTCTATTTACCGTCGGCGTAATCCTGCAGGTATTTGAACCTTTCTGTAAGATGTCCGTTTTCGGTTACTTTGGCTCGCGCCAGAATTCCGTCCTTATCGCCGTTGAAAAACGCGGGAATCACGTTTTCCATGAACATTTCACCGAAGCCTTCACTGGCATCTTTGGGTAATTCGCACGGCAAATTATCGACAGCCATGACAACGACAGCGCCAGGATGGAACAAATCGACTTCTTTGTCTTCCGAAGGCAGATAGCCATAAAGCGGATCGGCAATCGTCGACGAGCGGATCGTAGAGGCAATCGGGCCGTCGACATCACATGAAATGTCGGCAACCACGCGAATGTTGTTGTCGGGTGCCGCGAGCATTTCGCGCGTCAGGATTACCGGTGCGCCGTTGCCATAGAAGTGGCCGGCCATGAAAATGTCCGACACTTTTGTAAATCGTTCAAAATCTGAAACGTAATCCGATGGGTTTTTATAGAAGTCGTGTTTGTCAAGAATCTGCCCGTCTTTGCGCTTGTTGTAATCCAGCACGTCGATCTGTACATACACCGGGCTTGAAAACTTTTTGTTGAGATAGTCGTCAACTGATACTTTTTTGATTTTTATCGCATCGAGAATTTCAGTCGCTCCGTTGGCTACCTTGCCATGGCCTGTCAGGACGATTTTGATTGGCGGCAACGTGATGCGGCGAAGCTTTTCGACGAGTTGATCCTTGCCCGACAATGTTTCGGCCTTTGGCAAAGTGAATAACTCGTACTTGATGCCGAATGCGCGGATGCCGTTGTACGCGCCGACGATTCCGGCATAGCGGCCGAAACCGATCAGGCGTTTAAAATTGTCATCGACGATGGTCTCATGGTCGTATAAGTCGATTTTCTTGTCGAGAATCGCGCGAAGCAACTTCTGGTTGTGCGGTTGTTTCTTGATCGTATGCGAAAAGAAGAAGTATTTTTTGTTTGGGATCAGCGCATCGATCGGCACTTCCTTGACGCCGAAAAAAACGTCGCAATCCGAGAC
>JAEWLD010000325.1 GCA_023393485.1 Bacteroidota bacterium | reverse complement strand
AATATATACCGGATGCCTCGCACAGGCGGCATATTACCTTGAAAGCAACGGCGAAGCGGCCATTTTTGACCCTTTGCGCGAGGTCAAGCCTTACATTGAAAAAGCAGAAAAAGACGGCGCCAGGATCAAATATATTTTCGAAACACATTTTCATGCCGATTTTGTATCGGGACATCTTGACCTGGCCAGGAAAACCGGCGGAAAAATCGTTTACGGACCATTGGCCAATCCTGAATTTGAAAGCATCATCGCCGCTGACGGACAAGAATTCCGGGTCGGCGACTATACTGTCAAAGCGATCCATACGCCCGGGCATACTATGGAAAGTACTTGTTGGCTATTGACCGACGAAAATGGCAAACAGCACGGCATCATTACCGGTGACACTTTATTTATCGGCGATGTCGGCCGACCTGACCTTGCGCAGGAAATGGCATCCGATCTTTCACAGGAAAAACTCGGGGGCTACCTTTTCGATTCGCTTCGCAATAAAATCATGCCGCTGGCCGATGAGCTGACGGTTTATCCGAGCCATGGCGCCGGAAGTGCGTGCGGCAAAAATATGAGCAAGGAAACCACCGATTCGCTGGGCAATCAGAAAAGGACGAATTATGCACTGCGCGCCGATATGACCAAGGCTGAGTTTATTGCCGAATTGCTCGATGGGCTTGGCGCGCCGCCGGCCTATTTCCCACAAAACGTAGTGATGAACATCAAGGGTTATGACAGCCTTGATGCCGTAATGGACAAAAGCCTCAAAGCCCTGTCGCCTGAGGCATTTGAAACCCTTGCCAATTCCACCGATGCAATCATGCTTGACGTGCGTCATGAAAGCGATTTTGTCAAGGCGCATATCCCAGGATCGATTTTTATCGGCATCCAAGGCAATTTCGCGCCCTGGGTTGGCGCACTATTGATGAATGTCGCGCAACCGATTTTATTGATTGTTCCTGAAGGACGCGAACAAGAAGCGATTACACGTTTGTCGCGCGTCGGGTTTGACCATGTCTTGGGTTATTTGAACGGCGGAATCGCGGCGTGGCAACAGGCCGGGTTTGAGACTGACAGCGTCGAATCCGTGTCGGCCGAGGCTTTTGCAAAATCAATGGCCAAAGAGAAAAAAATCGTCGTCGATGCGCGCAAACCCGGCGAGTACGAAGCCGAACACGTTGAAAATGCGATCAATATTCCGCTTGATACGGTGAATTCCCATTTGAACGAAGTGCCGAAAAATGAAACCTTCTTTTTGCATTGCCTCGGCGGCTACCGGTCTGTGATCATGGCCTCAATCCTGAAGGCGCGTGGAACTCACAATCTCATCAACGTCGAAAAAGGGATGAACGGCATTAGAAATACAGGTATTCCCCTGACTGCGTTCTCCTGCCCGTCGAAGAATTAAAATAAACCTAAAAGTCGTTAGCCGTGCGATTGATTTGAATACTTTTGCACGCACATACACCCAACCCATGAAAAAAATATTTTTGCTGCTGGCGCTTTCATTGACACTTTTTTCTTGTTCAAATGGATTTGTAATCAGCGGCACAGTCAAAGATGTGGCCGACGGCACCAAAGTGAAACTCGAACGCCAACAGGAAGCGCTCGGTTTTTTGATTACTGTTGATACTGCGGTCATTAAAGACGGTAAATTCTCATTTAAAGGCAAAACGCCTGAGCCTGCGCTTTATATGATTTCAGTTGATAGCGTGCGCGGCAAATCACCGATTGTTGTTGAGAATGCTGAAATCGACATTGCAATCGACAAGGAAAATCCGTTGCAAAATAAAGTCAGCGGCACATACAATAACGAACAATTGGTTGAATACAGCGCCAATCTTGCCAAAATCCAGCGTAAAATCAAAGATTTCCAGAAAGCCAACGACGCGACGATGCAAAAAGCGAGAACCGAGCGTGATACTGCAGCGATCAAGGCGTTATTCAGGGAAAACGGAAAAATAAAAGAAGAGGTTCGCGATGAGACAATGGCATATCAGAAAAAATACACAGATGCGCATCCGAAGTCTTTCATTTCATTGATTCTGATCCAAGGCGCGTTGGGTTATCCGAATGCAGATTTAAAAGAAATCAGGCAGCGCTTTGACAATCTGGACGCGTCATTGAAGCAAACAACCGTAGGTAAAGACCTTGTGAAAAAACTCGAGGAACTGAAAACGGTTAACGTAGGCAGGCGCGCGCCGAACTTTACGGCACCTGATATCAATGGCAAGCCGGTTTCGTTGAACGCATCAATCGGCCGGGTAACTATTGTTGATTTTTGGGCTTCTTGGTGTCCGCCATGCCGTAAAGAAAATCCGCATATGGTGGCATTATATAACGAGTTCCACGATAAAGGCCTCAATATTATCGGCGTATCGCTTGACAAAGACGCCGACAAATGGAAAGCGGCCGTGGAAAAGGACGGCCTTATCTGGCCGCAAGTCTCAAACCTCAAATACTGGCAAGATCCAATTGCCGAACTTTACGGTGTCCAGGCACTGCCGGCCACGTTTGTTTTAAATGCATACGGCGTAGTCGTGGCTAAGGACTTGAGCGGCGAACCGCTCAGAAAAAAGGTAGCCGAACTTCTCGAAAAGAAAGGCCCGGCCAACAGACCCCAAATTGGCGGCAATCCAATGAAACTGCCAATGCCGACAACAAAAAAATAAATGATCCCGCAGCCGCGGGATTTTTTATGCCGCTCACTTTCAAAACCTTATAAAAATTCGTGAATTTACGGTGTTTTTTATTTGGCTGCGGCTTGAACACTCGCTATATTTGCGCCCGCCGGGGAGATACTCAAGCGGCCAACGAGGACGGACTGTAAATCCGTTGGGAAACCTTCGCAGGTTCGAATCCTGCTCTCCCCACAA
>JAEWLD010000248.1 GCA_023393485.1 Bacteroidota bacterium | reverse complement strand
CTGCTGACCAGGGCAGCGCAACCACGCCATTGCAATCGGGCCATCGAAAATATCCAAAACGCAAAGCCGAACCTAAAAAGCTGACACAATACCAAATCGACTCAATCAAGACCGAGCGGGGCGCCATTGTAACGCCGGTTGAAAACGTCGGTGCGTCGCTTACCCCGGGCAGCGGCATGGCGGTACCGTCAAACAAAAAAGTCGGCGCCGGCACAACGGCCACCATGGGAAGCAGTACCGGAAATTAATTTTTGACCGATTTCAATTCCAGCGTTATTTGCCGAACGCGTTCTGAAAATGGCACGTGCCGACGCAAATTCACGATGCTTTGCGCAAATGAAAGAAACGCCTCGGGATGATTTTCGCGTCTTCCCGTTTTGAGTCCGACCGGTATGAACCGCGTGTGCAAAACCGCTTTTAAATGAGATTGCCCGATGTCGGTCATGATCATTTCAACAACCAGACAATCAGCGGCAACGTCAATCAGTGATGATGAAATCCTTACCTTTTCATTGTAATCTGCAGGCTTGAGATACGCGATTTCGTGTTGTCCGACAAGCCATGTCAATCCTTCATTATAAAATTGTTTTAAATCGATTTGATAGGCGGTCGCCAGATGGTCTTCGCGCGCATTTAAAAAATAATCGATGTAACGCGCGTTGTTCAGATGGCCGAAAGGATCGCAGTCGCTAAACCGGATCGTGTAGTCGGAGTGAGGTAGTTTTTCCATAATAAACCGTTCGGTCTTTTAATTGATAAAAAAATTATCTTAAATATCGTTCATTGAGATGATCTTTCAATGTATCGAGCAGTTGATTGAGCAAAGCCGGGCTGTCTGCGAGTTTACTCATCATGATTCCGCCTTCGATAAGCCCGAAAATGAAAGCCGCTTCTTTTTTTGGATCAAGCCCGCTATCAAATTCGCCGGATTGAATCCCGATGTTGACTATAGATTCCAGTGCTGCCAGGGTTTCCTGCAAGGCCGCGGCAGCTTTGCGTTTGAGAAACGGAAGATTGTCGTCGGCGTCAATCGCGGTATTGAGAACCGGGCAACCGCCGTCGATTTCAGGATTTGTCGTGTAATTCCGATAAAATTTATAAATCGCAATGAGCTTTCCGGCCGAAGTTGTTTCCTGTGCGGTCTTGAACCGGATCGCGTCCATAACCTTCCGGTAAGAATAGTCGAATGCTTCGACCGCGATCTCGTCTTTGCTGGAAAAATTGCCGTAGACACCGCCTTTTGCCAACCCGGTGGCTTTGAGGATGTCATTCATCGACGTGGCCGCGTAGCCTTTGGTGTTGAAAAGCGGAGCGGCTTTTTCAATAATGTGCATTCGGGTGCGGTCGGCTTTTGATAACATCGGTCAAAAATAAACCAATCGGTCTTAAAATACAAATATTCGAAGTTTTTTTTTTGCTGATCAGTATCCGATGACTTTGCTCAGGTAAATCGAATCTTTTTGGGCTTGCGAATGCTTATAGTCGTAATCGAAAATCGCCGATTCCCAATCACCGTAGCCGGTGTTCGGCAAAATGATGAATTTTTTGCCGAAAGCGGATGCATTGTCCGCAACGCCCTGTTGTCTTTGTTCCTCGGTTTTTTTGTCGAATGCGGCCGAAAAATCAGAAAGATTGTCGCCGAGCAACAATACGATCTCATGCGTTTCAGCCACTTTCTGCCGGCGCTGTTCCTTGCTCGATACCGTCTCGCGCACGATTACGTGACGGTCGTCGGCGAATGGAAAATTGTATTTCTTTAAGTTTTCGATTGTTCCCGGTTTGTCTTTGATGCTTCGGTTGGTGATGTAGAAGATTTCGATTCCTTTTTTTGCCGCGTCATTGTAAAAAGCCTGGCTTCCGAACATCGGTTTAGCAACGGCTTTCGAAGTCCACTCAAGCCATGTTTCCTGTTCATAGGTTTGTCCTTTTTTGGCCATTTCGACGGCGTATGGGGAATTGTCAAGAAAAGTTTCATCGATGTCACTGATGATTGCGAGCGGTTTCTGATGCCTGGCGTTAAGCGCGTCGTCAATCTGCCGACCCGCGAGATTGTAGGCTTGCTGGCATAATGCGCTGTATTCTGCCGCGCGTTGCTGGAATACCGCGGCATATACTTTCCCGTTGCCTTCAATGTTGTTTAACGGCGATACGGCCGCAACCGTAGGCTGGCCGGTTTTGCAGCCAAAAGTAGTCAGTAAAATTATGGCGGTGGCTATAGTGAATTTTTTCATCGTTCGGTTTTTGGCAAAGGTAATAAACGATGTTTTGTATCGCCAATTTATATTTTAAGCGACGTGGTCTTACATGATATCCACATATTGGGCAACATTATGATTTCATTAAAAATCGGCCAGCATTATTCTTATTACTTTCGGATAAAAGCAAAATAAAAACCTATGAAAACTTACCTCACACGAGCAATCGCCGTCCTGTTGATTGCATTGTCTATCTCCTGTAAAAAAAAGCAGGCACCCGATGAAGTCAGCCCGAATCAGATCATCAGTGATGCGTCAATCGAACAGTTTTTTAAATCGCATCCCGATTTCGCGATCTATAGAAAAGAAGTCGTCGGCCTGTATGATGAAAAACGCAACCGCTATCTCTGGTTTGACGAGGATGGCCGCAATGACATGGCTGAAGTACTCTACAATTACGCCAGTAAAATTGAAGCCGAAGGCGTACCGGTACCGCTGCCCTATAAAGAACAATTCAGTAAATTATTTAACGAAAAGGCCAAAGCTACTCCTGAAAACGATTTATTGATTTCAAGCATGTATCTTTTCTACGCCAAAAAAGTATTTGCTGGGATTGACCCCAGAAAAAGCAAGCAATTGGGCTGGTACCTGCCACGCGAGAAGGCATCTTATGCGGATTATCTCGATCAAATGCTGAAAGAAAACGAAGTGATCACCGACGAATCGGCAAACATCGGCATGTATTACAATTTGCGTAAAGGCCTCAAAAAATACCGCAGCCTCAAGGCGTCGGGCATTGAAAAAGATGCCGATGGCGTACCGATAGACCAGCGCATCAAAACCATCATCGTCAATATGGAACGCTGCCGATGGCTTTCGCGTGATATCGCCGATGTGCCAGAATACATATCAGTAAATATTCCATCGTATTTTATGCAATACGTCCGGGACGGCAAGACCGCGCTCGAATCAAATGTAATCGTAGGCGAGGAGGCGAACAAGACAGTGGTTTTCAGCGGCAGGATGAGTTATCTGGTGTTCAGCCCGTATTGGAATGTTCCTGAAAGCATCGTTGAAAAGGAAATCAATCCGATGCTCGAAAAAGACCCCGACTATCTTGAAAAACAGAACATGGAATATTATGAGGACGGAAAAATCAGGCAGCGCCCGGGAGACGACAATTCGCTGGGCCGCGTCAAATTCATGTTTCCGAACCAGAACAATATCTACCTGCACGATACGCC
>JAEWLD010000223.1 GCA_023393485.1 Bacteroidota bacterium | reverse complement strand
ATTCAATTCAAAAGAACTCGGGATTGTCCAGGACGCGGACAGATTGGATGCCATTGGCGCCATCGGTATTGCGCGTTGTTTCAACTACGGCGGGTTTAAGAATCGCGCGCTTTACAATCCTGGGATTCCGCCGGTGACAAACATGACCAAGGATCAGTACAAAAAGTCCGATAGCCCGACAATCAACCATTTCTACGAAAAATTGCTGTTGCTCAAAGACCTTATGAACACCGAAACCGGAAAGCGGATCGCCGCAGAGCGACACAAATTCATGGAAGATTTCCTCGCACAATTCCACGCCGAATGGAACGGTGAAAAATAAAAAAGCCGGACATTCATCCGGCTCTCGTTTTAAATCGTGACTTTTAAAAGTTGCTTCTTTTTGCCTTTTCGGCCCATGAAGTAAATTGATTCGCCGTTTCTTGACACGGCGCCGTTGGCCACCTGGAACGGCACTTCATTGTCTTTGTCGTCGAGAATTTCCTGATAGTCGAAATCGCCATTTTCCTTGATGCGGATCATGTTGAGGTTCGATTTCTTGGTTTTGGTCTGCCCGAACTGAATACGATCGTTGCGCAATTTCTTGACCTTTTCGCCTGTATTGATGAAAAAGTATGAATCAGTGCCTTTGACCATCGACGAGTATGAAATATAATCGTTGTCGCCGCCGGTTGCCTGACGCTTGTTGATGTTTCGCGCCCAAATCAAATCACCCGAATCGGCCAATTTCGCGCTCACAATGTCGTCGTAATGAAAAACCGTCGTGGTATAGCCGCCGCCGTTTGGCGTTGAATGGTAATGCGTCGTAATGTAAAATTCCTCGGCGTTGAACACGATTTCGTTGTTTGCCGTGAGAAACCAATCGCGGAAAGAAATGTTTTTGAGTTCCTTGTCTTTGTCCTTGCCGTATTTGTCAACCATGAACTGTTCGGTAAACGGATTGAATTTCTGCTTGTTGATGTCAAGCGTTACCGGATCCATCTCAAAATAGCACAATCCTTTGAAGCGCGAATCCTTTCGGTCGGAATAAAATCCGACACAACCGATTTTATCGCCCTTGAAGATGGTTTTGAGCGCGGCCGCGAAATGATCATTGGTGTCAAAAGCGCGTGTTTTGCTGTCGGTGCTTGTAATGCGAGACAATTCATATTGGTATTTGCCGCCTTCTTTTTTCTTTTTCGACTCGTCGGTATAGACTTTCCCGAGCAAATAAAGCGTGTTGCCATCTTTTGACACGTCGATGTTTTCATAGACGAATCGGCGGTCTTTGATCTCGCGCTTAAACGTATGGTCGATTTTGAGCTTCAGATTGCTGTCAAAAGAATACAGCTTATGCGTTTCGCTTTCCTTGTCAACGAGGTCAACCGAAATAGCAAACGCCGATTTGTCTTCATTGACTAGCATGTTGGCCATGTGATCGCCGTCAAACCCGCGGTCAAAAAATCCTTTCTTGATGTCTTTTTTCTGGAAACGGAAGAGTTCAGTCGGGGTAAATTTAAAATCGTCGATGTTGGCGACGTTTGCCGTACAAATGAACATTTGCTGTTCTTTGTCGAAATTGAAATCGACAATCGTAATTTTGTCGCCGTTGACCATTGAACCGATGACAAATCCGCGTTTGAGCTCGTATTCATATTCTTTGACGAGCTTCATATTGGAATCGTATCGTTCAAAATAGTAACCGTGGACGCCGCTCCATGCGCCGCCGGCAAATGTCCGGATTACCACCGCGCCGCCTTTTGAATCTTCGTCGACCGAGATGATCGATGAATTTTTGTATTCGTCCTTGAATACGTCGCTCTTGGCGATTTGAAACGGAATTTGGGCCGCAGCCTCGGGTTTCGCGCCTTTCTGCGCGCTGGCCGTCACAAGGCAAAGGCCCGCAAAAACGGCTAATAGGGATTTTTTCATTTTTGGATTGGTTAAAGTTGGGCGGCAAGATAATCAAACCAAGATATAATTCGCTGACTTTCTGCAATTACGATGAAATTTTGGGTAACGTTCCTCAGCATCACAAAATATTTGATGTTCTCAGTGAACTTGTGATCGCTGTCCGATACCTTATTTTCCGGTGAATGTAGCTTTGCGTTTTTCGAGAAATGCGGTTGTACCTTCTTTAAAATCGTCGCTGCCGAAACACTCGCCGAATGCCCTGATTTCTGACTGGAAACCGTTGACGCCGTCTTTGAAGTTTGCGTTGACCGCGCCAATCGCTTTGGCAATTGCATACGGTGAATTCTTGATTATTTTTTGTGCGATGCCATTGCAGAATCCAGGCAATTCAGACTGCGGAACAACGTAATTGACCAAGCCGTAGGTTTTGGCCTCATCGGCCGCCATCATTCCGGCGGTCATGATCATTTCCATCGCTTTGCCTTTTCCGACGAGTTGGGGCAAACGCTGCGTTCCGCCATAACCGGGAATCACGCCAAGCGATACTTCAGGCAATCCCATTTTTGCATTGTCGGACGCGACGCGAAAATGGCACGCCATCGCCAGTTCCAAACCGCCGCCGAGCGCAAAACCATTGACTGCCGCAATCACCGGCGTTTTCATGTTCTCTACAAAATCAAACAACAATTCCTGTCCCTGCGAAGCCAGTTCGGCACCTTGCGCGACTGAAAAATTCGCGAATTCCGAGATGTCAGCGCCGGCCACAAAAGCCTTTTCGCCGCTTCCGGTCACAATCACAACCCGGACGTTTTCATCTTGATCGAGCGCACTCAGCGCGTTATTGAGTTCGGCGATGGTTGCTTTATTGAGCGCGTTGAGTTTTTCGGGACGGTTGATCGTAACGGTCGCGATGCCGCCTTCATTGGCGAGGAGAATGTTTTTGTAAGTCATGTATCAAGGTTTAAATGGACAAGCGGAAGCGCGACGGTAAAAGTCGTGCCTTTTCCGACTTCGGTTTCAAAGGTAATTGTTCCTTTATAATTTTCGATGATGTTTTTGATGATGCCGAGGCCCAAACCCATGCCGCTGGATTTGGTGGTGAATTTTGGCTCGAAAATCCGCGCGGTGTTCTGCGGTTCGATTCCGGTACCGTTGTCGCTGACGCAAATCAAAACGTGCGTGTCATTTCGGCGTATCGCAACGATGACCGATTTGTTTTCCTGCGACTCTGGAATTGCCTGGATCGCGTTTTTGACCAGATTCGTAATCACGCGAATCAATTGTGTCCGATCCATTTTGGCGACAATCACGCGCTGGTCACTTTGAAAATGGATGAAATCTTCGTTGAAAATGTCGAGCGCCAAATCAACCACGCTGACCACGTTGAGGTTTTCATTCTGCTGCGCCGGCATCGATGCGAAGTTTGAAAATGCCGATGCAACCGCGCCCATCGTATCGATTTGCTGAATCAAAGTTTGCGAATAATCGTTGATTTTTTGTTTGAGATCGGGATCGTTCGGGTCAAATTTCCGCTGGAAACTTTGCACGGTCAACCGCATCGGCGTAAGCGGATTTTTGATTTCGTGTGCGACTTGTTTCGCCATTTCGCGCCAGGCTTCCTCGCGTTCGCTTTGGGCGAGTTTTGCGGCGCTCTCCTCGAGGTCGTCGACCATTTTATTGTATGATTTGATCAACGTGTCAATCTCGCGGCTGTTGGCCCTGAGCCGGATTTTTTCATTGCGCTGGTAAAAGCTTGTCTCAGTGATGCGGTCAGAAATCATTTTGAGTGATTGCGTGATGTACGACGAGAGGAAATACGCCAGGGCAAAGGCGATGATCAATGTAAAAGCGTAGACCTGTCCAAGCCTGATCAGAAAACTTTGCAGTTCAGATTCGTAAAAACCGTCGTCTTCGGTATACGGCAGGTTGAGAATGCCGAGCGGCTTGAATTTGTCGTCCTTGATCTGGGTGTATGACGACCGGTTGCGCTTGCCGTCGATGCTTTTGATGTCTACGTAGCGCTTTTCGATGGACGACTGGACGAGTTTGAGAATGAACTTCGGGATTGGCGGTGCCGATTTATCGATCGAAAATGAAGCCTTCGACGATTTGAGCAACTTTCCGTTAAGCCCGTAAATATTGATTTCCTGGTTGTGGATATCGGCCAGTTCATAAATCTTGTCTTTGAAAATCAGCGGCAAATTCCGCGTGGTCAACGGATAAGTCGTAGTCGACAGAATGTAATTGATGTGTTCGCGAATCGTGTTTTCCTTTGCTTCAAGCCGTTGCTGATGGTATTCGCGTGCCGCGTTCTTGAACTGGAAAATGGAAATCGATGCAAGCAAACCGGAAGAAATCAAAATAAGGACAATCATTGACAGGAAAATCCGCGTCCGGAGTGACAGCATCGATATTTTGAACTGCAACGTTTTCACCTCTTTTCGCGGATGCGTTTGTACATTTTAAAGCCGAGCATCAATACAATAGACAGCGAAATGATGCCGACTACGCCAAAAATCCAGTCGACGGCATTTTTTAGGATCACAAGAAAAACGACGGCGAAAAGAATGATTGTCGCACCTTCATTCCACAATCGCATAAAGCTTGACGTATGTTTGATGTCATCGCGTTGCAGCTGGCTGTAGATCTGGTGGCATTTCAAATGGTAGAGATAAAGCAAAAACACGAATGTGAGTTTGACGTGCATCCAGCCTTGACTGAGCCAGCCGGGCATCAGATACAACAACAAAAAGGCGAAAATGCTCGCCAGAATCGCCGACGGCCAGGTAATGATGTACCAAAGCCTGTACGCCATAATTTTGAATTGCTTTTGCAGAATTTCCTTTTCCGGCGACGGTTTTTCTGCAGCCTCAATCTGGTAAACGAACAACCGCACGATGTAAAAAAGCCCGGCAAACCAGGTAATGACAAAAATCAGGTGTAATGATTTGATATAGTTGTAATATTCCATCAGCGTCTCAAATGGGTTTGGATTTCGCGGTTGAGGTGAAAACCGGTGACTGCGGTCGCAAGGATATCGGCAATCGGGAATGACACCCATATTCCAAAAATACCAAAATAATTGGGTAAAATAAGAATCAGCGGAATCAGAAAAAATCCCTGTTTGGTCAATGTCAACAGCAACGCTTTTCTAGCTTTTCCCGCCGATTGGAAATACGCCGCACCGATGAGCTGGATTGCAATTACGGGCGATGCGGCAAAAACCCAGCGCATGGCTGAAGGCGTGCTTTCAATTACTGCCGGATCATCGGTAAAAAGCGCCACGACCGAAGGCGCGAAAATCAGGATGACAGAATAAATCACTATCGCCAGAACGCCGGCCGAAACCACTGCTGTCCAAATCGACTCGCGGACGCGCGCGAACTTTTTCGCACCGTAATTATAACCGGCAAGCGGCATGAATCCTTCGACGATGCCATTGACCGGAAAAAGCGCAAACATCAACATCTTGCTGATGATACCATACATAGTCACCGCCAATTCGCCGCCAAAGGCAAACAGCGTCGTGTTGAGCAAAACCGACAAAATACTGATGACGCCTTGCCGTGAAAATGTCGTAGCGCTCAGTTTTGAGACTTCAACAAACAACTTTTTCCTAAAGCCGAAATGCTGCCAACGCAATTTGAGTTTTGTCTTAAAGATAAAATACCAGCAACCGAACAGAAACGCGATCAAAAATGAGATTGCAGTTGCCATCGCCGCACCAAAAATGCCCCAATCGAAAATTTTGATGAAGGCGAAATCGAGTAATATGTTCCCGATTGACGGGATGATCAAAGACAGCATCGCAAATTGAGACTGATTTTCAGCGCGCATCACGCTGTTGCCGATTGAGCACAAAGCCATCAGCGGCGACGCCAATAAAACAGGATAAAGAAATTCCCTGGCCGGCTCGAGGATTTTGCCTTTCGCGCCGAACAAATCGAGCATCGGCGCCGTAAAAATAAGGCCAGCGCCAACGATGATTGAAGACACGACAAAAGTCATCATCAACTGATGCGCGAAAACCCGGAGTGCTTTTTCGCCATTGCCTGCGCCGAGCGCGCGTGAAAGTACCGAACTGCCGCCGTTGCCAATCGCAAACCCGACTGAGCCGATCAGAAACGAAATCGGCGTGACAACAGTAAGGGCAGCAATCGCAAGTGAACCAATCCATCGTCCGACCAAAATCGTGTCGACCAATAAATTGACCGTCATAAACAAAATGCCCACCGAAGCCGGAACCGCCTGACGTAGCAACAACGCTTTAATGCTGCCCGTTCCGAGATTCGAGGCCGTGTCCATTTATTTTGCTACAGCGTCGGCATGCGCCCATTGATTGATCCAGCGGCCAACGGTCTGGGCCCAGTCATCATTGTCATTGAGGCAAGGAATCGCCAGGAATTCCTCACCGCCGTGTTATTTGAACTTGTTATTGGGTTGCATCGCGATTTACTAAAGCGTTTAAAGGCAATAGGCAA
>JAEWLD010000177.1 GCA_023393485.1 Bacteroidota bacterium | reverse complement strand
CTATACGACAAACACGCAATTGTATATCACTCGTGCTTTGAGCCCGGCGAAAGTATCGTCAATCAAAATCGACGAAGAAAACAAGCGTGCCGAGGTTTTCCTTAAATTAGAAGAAGTTTCAAAAGCGATCGGCCGCGGCGGTCACAACATCAAGCTCGCCGGACTTTTGACAGGTTATGAACTCGATGTCATCCGCGAAGGCAATATCGCCGAGGAAGAAGACGACGTTGAATTGAGCGAATTCTCGGACGAAATCGATGGCTGGGTCATCGATGAGTTTGCGAAAATCGGCCTCGACACTGCGCGCAGCATTTTGAAGCAGGATGTTTCGGATCTCGTTCGCCGTACTGATCTTGAGGAAGAAACCATCCTCGATGTCATGCGCATTTTGAAGGAAGAATTCGAAAATTAATTTTTAGCATAAACAACAACACAACTCAAGGTAATTTAAAAGGTTTATATGTCTGAAGAAAAAACAATAAGAATAAACAAGGTTTTAAGGGAATTCAATATTTCCCTCGACCGCGCCGTCGACTATCTCAAGGAGAAAGGCATCGCGATCGAGTCGAACCCGAACGCTAAGATTTCGGAGTCGGAATATGGAATCCTGCAAGGCCAATTCGCCGGTGACAAAGGCAACAAGGTTGCTTCGATCGAAGTCGGTGAGGAAAAGCGCAAGGAAAAGGAAGCGCTCCGCATCGAACGCGAAAAAGAGATCGAAGACAAGCGCCGTCACGACGAAGAGCGTCAGCGTCAGCAGGAAGTAATCAAAGCCAAAGCGTCGGTTACCGGCCCGAAACAAGTCGGCACGATCGACCTCGACCCTAAAAAGCCCGAAGCCCAGCCTGCGCCTGCCGCGCCTGCCGCGGAAACGCCTGCTGTCGAAAAGGCAACAAGCGAACCGGCGAAGCCAAAATCTCCTGCAGCGCCTGCTGCCGAAAAACCTGTTGCAGACAAACCGGCCGAAGAAACCTTCACGACACAATACCAAAAGCTTTCCGGTGCCACCTTAACCGGGCAGACAATTGATTTGTCTCAGTTCAATAAGCCGAAGAAGAAAAAAGAAGAGCCGAAAGCCGCGCCTCAGGCAGGCGGCGGTGATGCGGCCAAAAATAAACGCAAGCGCATTCCATCCAAGCCGGGTGACAACCGTCCGGGAATGGGTCAGGGTGCCAACCGCGGTCCGGGCGGCAACCGTCCTGGTTTTGCAAAAGGCGGCAATCGTCCGGCTATTGTTGCCAAAGTCGAGCCGACCGAAGAAGAAGTCAAAAACCAAATCCGCGAAACCCTTGAGAAATTGCAGGGCAAAGGCAGCAAGTCAAAAGCGGCTAAATATCGTCGTGACAAGCGCGATACGCACCGTCAAAAAACGGAAGACGAACAACGTTCACTCGAAGAAGGAAGCAAAATTCTCAAGGTTACAGAATTCGTAACCGTTGGTGAATTGGCTGCAATGATGGACGTGCCGATCACCAAAGTCATCGGAACCTGCATGTCACTTGGCATCATGGTGACGATGAACCAACGTCTCGACGCTGAAACACTTACAATCGTCGCCGACGAATTTGGCTATGAGCTTGAATTCATCACGACCGACATCGAAGAAAACATCCAGGTTGTAGAAGACAGCGAGGAAGATTTGGTGCCGCGCGCGCCAATCGTTACCGTTATGGGTCACGTTGACCACGGTATGACGTCGCTCCTTGATTATATCCGTAAAGAAAATGTAATTGCCGGCGAGTCTGGCGGCATTACTCAACACATCGGCGCATATGGCGTTACGCTTGACAACGGGCAGAAAATCGCGTTTCTCGATACACCGGGCCACGAAGCGTTTACCGCGATGCGTGCGCGTGGTGCGCAGGTTACCGACATCGCGATCATCGTGGTAGCGGCCGACGACGACATCATGCCACAAACCAAGGAAGCCATCAGTCACGCGCAGGCTGCAGGTGTTCCAATTGTATTTGCGATCAACAAAATCGATAAACCGAATGCCAACCCCGACAAAATCAAGGAAAGGCTTGCCGGTATGAATTTATTGGTTGAAGATTGGGGCGGAAAAATCCAGTCGCATGACATTTCTGCCAAAACCGGTGTCGGCGTCAAGGAACTGCTTGAAAAAGTATTGCTCGAAGCCGAAATCCTTGATCTGAAAGCCAATCCTGACCGCTTGTCACAAGGAACCGTTGTTGAAGCCCAGCTCGATAAAGGTAAAGGCTACGTTGCGACAATCCTCGTCCAAAACGGAACATTGCGCATCGGCGATTACATGCTGGCCGGCAAAAACCACGGAAAAATCCGTGCAATGCACGACGAACGCGGACACGTAATCAAAGAAGCGGGACCATCAACGCCGGTATCGGTACTCGGTCTTGACGGCGCGCCGACTGCCGGTGACAAATTCACTGTCTTTGAAGACGAACGCGAAGCCAAGCAGATTGCGGCCAAACGCACGCAGTTGCAACGCGAGCAGTCGGTCCGTACGCAAAAGCACATTACGCTTGCAGAAATCGGGCGTCGTATCGCACTTGGCCAGTTCAAGGAACTCAATATCATCATCAAAGGTGACGTGGACGGTTCGGTCGAGGCGCTTTCGGATTCATTCTCGAAATTGTCAACCGAGGAAATCCAGGTCAATATCATCCACAAAGGTGTTGGCGCAATCACTGAAACCGACGTCAACCTCGCTTCGGCATCCGACGCGATCATCATCGGATTCAACGTCCGTCCGTCTGCGAGCGCGAAACAACTGGCAGACCGCGAAGAAATCGATATCCGCAACTACTCGATCATCTACGATGCAATCGACGATTTGAAAGATGCGATGGAAGGCATGTTGTCACCTGAAATGAAAGAAGAAGTTACCGGTACGGCCGAAATCCGCGAATTGTTCAAGATTTCAAAAGTCGGAACGATTGCAGGCTGTATGGTCACGGACGGCAAAATTTTCCGCAATTCGCAAATCCGCCTGATCCGCGACGGCGTAGTTGTCCACACCGGAGATCTGACCGCGCTCAAGCGTTTCAAGGACGATGTCAAGGAAGTTTCGAAAGGTTACGATTGCGGTATCCAGATCAAAGGATACAACGACATTGAAATCAACGACACCATTGAAGCGTTCCAGGAAGTGGCGGTGAAGAAAAAGTTGAAATAAGTTTGACTGTTTGAGGTTTAAAGTTTAAAGTTCGACATCTGAGTCATTAAAAAAGCATCCGGTTTATGGATGCTTTTTTTTGTTCCGATGCCGTGGCTAGGCAAATTAACGTCAAACTTTGAACTTCAAACTTTGAACTTCTATTTATTCGGCTTAATCAACAAAGCGTTCGGATATTTCTTCCTCAAATCGGCGAGGTTTCTTTCGGCTTCGATCCGCGATCGGAAATTCCCGACCCAGACTTTATAGGCGGGCGTGCTGAAAACAATCGTGCCGTCGAGGTTTTGGTAGTTCTTTTTGAAGTCAATCAACGTTTTTTTGGCATTTTCACTATCGCCGTTGTAAATCTGTATCTTATAGCGATCGTTGACTGTGATTGAGCTATTTATCTTACGTTTCTCGGCTAACATTTGTTCGAATTTTGCATCCTGCGTCAGTGTGGTTTTATCCTCTTGGGCAGACAAATTTTCGGTCGCGAAAAACAAAATTCCAAAGGTCAAGAGTGCCGAGTTTAATGGGGAGATTTTCATAAAACGGTGATATTTATACAAATGTACTTAAATCATCCAAACCCCGCGGGAAATTTACTATTTAGAATAAATATAAATTGACTTTTAAGACTATTTTAAGGTTTTGAGAATAGCTACTAAATCGTATTTTTGTGGCAGTTTTGAAATAATGGGCAAATTACGCCCAAAATGTTCATTTACCTTTTATAGTCGATAATCATTTTAGATATGAAAAAAGTGGGAAACCATAATTCGATTTCAGGAATTTTAGTCTTTGGTTTGGCTTTAATGCTGAATTTCTCCCTAAGTTCCTCTGCCCAAACTGCTCCCGCAACAACTGAAGCTGCTCCTGCAGCCGCTGCGCCATCAGCCGGTGATCCGGCTCAGGGTAAAGCGCTCTTCAATGCCAACTGCGCCGCTTGTCACAAACTTGACGATAAGTCGACAGGTCCCGCGCTCCGCGGCGTTGCTGACAGGCATGACAAAGAGTGGCTTTATAAATGGATCCACAATAGTTCTGAAATGATCAAATCAGGCGATCCTAAAGCGGTTGCGTTGTTCAACGAGAACAACAAGGTTGTGATGACGCCTTTCCCACAGCTGTCAAACGCTGATATCGACAATATTGTTGCTTATACTTCCGAGCCAAAAGCTGCCCCGGCCAAACAGGCTTTGCCGGACGGTTCAAACATGCCTGCTGCCGCTGAAGGATCGTCAAACAATCTGATACTCGGCGCATTGGCGATGGTGATGTTGATTCTCGTCGTCATGTTGTTCATCGTGACGCGGACATTCCAGCGTATTGCACGGAATACTGCGGGCGTCCATTTGCCTGAAGCTGAGCCGCGTTTGCCGATTTGGAAAGCTTTCGCCAAAAACCAATTCCTTGTTTTTGTGGTGTCTGTATTCCTGATTTTGGCTGCCGGTTATTTATTTTACGGTTGGTCAATGCAGGTCGGTGTAGACCAGAATTATGCTCCGGTTCAGCCGATTCATTATTCACATAGGGTTCACGCGGGAATCAACGGCATAGATTGTAAATATTGCCACTCATCGGCACGCAGCAGTAAAACGGCCGGAATTCCTTCGCTTAATGTTTGTATGAACTGCCACAAGAATATTTCTGAAGTGTCAGACACAACCAATACCGATGGTCACGGCAAAGCTTTCTACGATTTGCAGATCCAGAAACTTTACGATGCCGTCGGCTGGGACAAGACCGCGCAAAAATACACTGGCGTACAGCGTCCGGTGAAATGGGTACGCATCCACAATCTTCCTGATTTTGCTTATTTCAACCACTCGCAACACGTAACGGTTGCCGGCGTCCAGTGCCAGACATGCCACGGTCCGGTTGAGACTTTTGAAGTGATGAAGCAGTTTGCTCCGCTCACGATGGGCTGGTGTATTGATTGCCACCGCAAGACCGATGTCAAAATGGAAGGCAATGATTACTACACGAAAATCCACGAAGAGCTTTCTAAAAAGTACGGCGTAGACAAGTTGACTGCCGCGCAAATGGGCGGAACCGAATGCGGCAAGTGCCACTATTAATAAATTACTAAGAAGCAAATTTTATATACGATGTCATCAAACAAAAAATACTGGAAAAGTGTTGAGGAACTAAACCAAGACAGTTCTATTGTTGAGGCGCTTACAAATAATGAGTTCGCTGAGCCGATTCCGGTTGAGGAATTTCTCGGGAACAAAGAAGCTTTGTCTTCGGGTTCGACCTCGCGTCGTGACTTTTTGAAGTTCGTCGGTTTCAGTACGGCCGCCGCATCGCTTGCCGCTTGCGAAGGTCCGGTCAACAAATCGATTCCATACGTAATACAGCCTGAGGAAATCGTTCCAGGTGTGCCGAACTTTTACGCGACGACGATGTTTGACGGATTTGACTTCGCAAACATTCTTGTCAAGACCCGTGAAGGACGTCCTATAAAAATTGAAAACAATACAATGCCGGGCGCTAAGTTCGCGGCAAACGCGAGGGTTCACGCCTCTATTTTGTCGCTTTACGACGGCATGCGTTTAAAAAACCCTAAAATCGGCGGTAAGTCCGCTTCGTGGACTGACGTTGACAACAAAGTGAAAGCAGGTCTTGACGCGGCAAAAACTTCTGGTGGGCAAGTGGTTGTCCTGACCGGTACACTGGCGAGTCCGTCAACCGAAAAGCTGGTAGCTGAATTCCTTTCGAAATATCCAAACTCAAAGCATGTCGTTTATGACGCGGTTTCTTGTTCTGAAGCGCTCGACCCCGCACACGCGCCTGC
>JAEWLD010000201.1 GCA_023393485.1 Bacteroidota bacterium | reverse complement strand
CTGTACGGATCAATTCCGAAACATTTCGCTGAACGTCGTCCTCATCTGCCGAAGTCGTGAAATTCTTCGGCTTGTTGAGCAAAACATATTCTTTTTTCTCAGGCGTAATCACATGTCCGTCAAAGTTGCCCACATCGCCCGGCTTTACCTTGTAACCCATTTCGGTCACCGGTTCGCCATTGACTTTGACGTTGCCCGACTGGATGTACAAATCGGCATCGCGGCGTGAGCAAACTCCCGAATTCGCAATGTACTTGTTCAAACGAATCTCATCCGACTCAGGTTTGGTTTTCGCCGCGGGCTTCGGCTTTTGCGAACGCTTGTCCATTGGGCGGCTCGGTTTGGCGTAGTCTTTCTTGCCTGCGGCCGGTTTGGCGCCGTTTCGGGGCGATGGTTTGCGGTTATTGCGGTTCGGTGAGTTCATGTGAATTTTTTTGCAAAGATAGTGAGTTACAGTGTTGCAACGTTACAAAGTTACGAAGTTGCTGAGTTTTGGGGCGTTGCCTGCGGCCGCGGTTTCCGCACTCGCTTTTCCAAACCCCAAAGGTTTCAAAAACCTTTGGGGTTTAGAAAGAGCTCAGACAATGCTGCAATCGCTAACGCAGTTGCTTCAAACCGGAAGCATATTTCTTCCATGAACCAATACCATCGGATCAATTAAAACGATGCAAAAAACACCGGCCACGATCAGAAATTTCAATAAGTTGTGCAGCCTGAGGAATTCCGCGCGCGTTTCAGACGGCCACAATTTGATCAGGAAAAAAGTCAGCACAACCAGGCAGATATAAAAGTAAACGTCCATTTGCCCAACATCGTAAATGTCAATCAGCAAATAAACCGGAATTACGGTCAAAACTGTCAAAACCGATATTGCGATTTTGGACACGCGTTCGCCGTAAATTACCGGAATCGTATGATAATCGCTGGCCAGATCACCCGGGATGTTTTCAAGGTCTTTGATCATTTCGCGAATCAAAATCAGCAGGAACAGAAATGCAGCGTGCGCAAAAATGATTTCAACGTGCTGGATTTCAAAATGCCGGAAACCGTCTTTTTTAAATAAATAAATCAGGATTGCGAAGAATGGCAATACCGCCAGAAATGCCGCGGTAATATTTCCAATAATCGCATATTTCTTGAGCTTGTGCGAATAAAACCAAATCAAAAAAATGTACGCCGAAAAAAACAAAAGCACGCGCCACGACAGAAAAATCGAAATCAGCGCGACAAAGAAGTTTAGCGTGAAATAAACATAAAGTTTGGTTTTTTGGCTCACCAGTCGGTCAAGCATTGATTTGTTCGGCCGGTTGATCAAATCCTTTTGGCTGTCGTAAAAATTGTTGATGATATATCCCGAAGCGATTGACAGGGCAGAGCCAAGCACTAAAATAAAAACCCTGAAATCGAGAATGATGTCAAGCGCGGGAATATTCTTCGGCGCCAAAATAAAAATCGCAGACAAATACTGCGCAATCACAATCACCGCAACATTGTAGCCGCGCACTACCGAAAACAAACTGAGGATTTTGAGCAGAAGAAGTTTGTTTTTGCGACTTAACATAATTGACAATTTACTTCGCTGCGCTACGTACAATTCGGCTGCGCCTCGGGTGACAATTGACAATTGACAATGGAGACGACAATTGTCAACTATCCATTACCAATTGTTAATTGATTAAAATTGGTAGACAACTTCAAGTTTGTAATCCTTAAGCGATTCTTTTGCCTTCTCAAGATCTTCAGTAAAACCGAGAATATAACCGCCGCCGCCAGATCCGCAAAGTTTCAGATAGTAATCATTGCTGTCAATGCCTTTTTGCCAGATGCCGTGGAATTGCTCGGGAATCATTGGCTTGAAGTGGCTTAACACGACTTTAGACAATTTTTTGGTGTTTGAGAAAAGCGATTTTACATCGCCGCCCAGGAAATTCTCCACGCACGCATCGGTATACTTGACGAATTCGTTTTTAAGCATTTTGCGGAAGCCTTGGTCTTTCAGGTTTTCCATAAAAATGTTGACCATCGGCGCGGTTTCGCCAACAATCCCCGAATCCAAAAGGAAAACTGCGCCTTTGCCGGCTTTTTGCTGTGCCGGAATTCCGGTTGCTTCGATATTTTCGGGTGAATTGATCAGAATCGGAATGCTCAGGTAGCTGTTCAATGGGTCAAGCCCCGAACTTTTGCCGTGGAAAAATGATTCCATCTGAGCGAAAATCTTTTTGAGCTTGAGCAATTTATCGCGCGTCAGATTTTCAAGTACGGTGATTTTGTCGTTCGCGTATTGATCATAAATCGCTGCGACCAATGCGCCGCTCGAACCCACGCCGTAACCTTGCGGAATGCTCGAATCGAAGTACATGCCGTCGGCCACGTCTTGTTTGAGTTGCGCCAAATCAAACGTGACCAATTCAGGTTGTTCTTGCTGAAGGTTTTCCAGATAAGATACAAAACGGCCGAGGCTTGCATTTGAGGCACGCGCTTCGCCGGTTTCATGCCCGTCGAGTTTCAACGCGCCTTTGTAGAAATTATACGGAATAGACAAGCCTTTGGAATCTTTGATGATGCCGTATTCTCCGAAGAGTAGGATTTTGGAGTAGAATAAAGGTCTTTTCATTAATTAATAATTAATAATTAACAATTAATAATTATTGTTTTTTGATGTATTGATGATGCTGGTTAACAACTTCATTTGTTCTTCAACTTTAGGTCTTATTGCATCAAAGTAAAATTGATCGATATAGTCGGAGCGATAAAGCAACTCAAGCCAATACTTTGTTTCATTTGACTCTTTGAGCGCCACGGCCAACTTGTGAATAAAGTCAGGTTTACTTTCGGCATACTCAGCTTCAGATATATTTGCACCTATCGAGGTGCCCGACCGCAAAAATTGCTTTGACAGAACATATTCTTTCTTTGTCTCACAGATATGTTTATATAAATGTATGACATCTAAAGCGAAAAGAATTGACTTTTCTTTTAAAACATTGTTTTTCATGAAACTGTATGGCGGAGAATAAATACTCGGTGCGAATAACAATTATTAATTATTAATTATCAATTATTAATTAAGGAAGCTCCGCTTCCGACGCTATCGCAAATGTACGCCTGATTTTCACAATACCCAACTAATTCGCCCTTAATAAATTGCAAAACTTGAGCGGTTGAGTTTTCGGGATACAAAACGTGGACGTTCGCTCCGGCATCTAACGTAAAACATACAGGAATATTGGTCTGGCGGCGGAATTTCCAGATGCGGTTGATGATTTCAAGCGTGTTTGGCTTGATCAAAATGAAATACGGCATTGAAGCCATCATCATCGCATGCAAGGTCAAAGCCTCATTCTCGACAATTTTCACGAATTCGTCAAGGTCGCCGGTTCCAAAAACTTCCGAAATTTTCGTCAGGTTGTCATGGGCCTGTGAGAAACGTTTCGCTGCGTACGGATGATTGTCCATCAAATCGTGGCCAATAGTTGACGACACTTGTTTTTCGCCTTTGTCGACGAGCAGAATAGTATCTTGGTAATTGCTGAAGTTCGGATGGATTTTTCCGGGAAATGCAACGCCGAACAAATCCGCACTGTCTTGTCTTCCTACATGTTCGCCCCAAACCACGATTTCGCCTTTGATGCTCCGGCAGGCACTTCCCGAACCCAATCGCGCTAGAAACGATGCTTTCCGATAAAAATAGTCATCGCTCATTTCAGGATTGAGCGCGCGTTCGATGCTCACCAAATTCATCGCAAGCGCCGCCATTCCCGAGGCCGACGATGCAATTCCCGACGAATGCGGAAACGTATTTCTGGTGTCAATCGTAAAATGATAATCGTTCAAGAATGCCAGATACCGATCGATCCGTTGGAAAAACTTCGCGATCTTCGGCTTGAAATCTTCCTTCGGCTGGCCTTCAAACAGTAAATCGAAAGAATGACCGCCAACATTTTTTCGCTCAAAGGCAACGCTCGTAATCGTTTTGCACTTGTCAAGGGTCAAACTGATTGATGGGTTGGCTGGAATCTGGTTCGCCTTTTTGCCCCAATATTTCACCAGCGCAATATTGCTCGGCGCGCTCCAGCTAAAACTGCCACTGTCAACGGATTGGCTGTAACTTGAAGGAATAAAATCTTTTTCGGTAATCATACAAATCGGGTTCGTCGCAAAGATACTTTTTTTGCCCGACGATTGCCGCAAATACAGAAAATCCTTATTTTTAAAGGAAAAATGCACAAGCTTCTGAAAATTGGCGTATTGGTCGCCACTTGTCTTGCGGTCGGGTACTTTTCATCAATCGCTACCGAATCAGGTGTGCACGATTGGTTCCCGTTTGTTGAAAAGCCTTTTTTCAATCCGCCGGCGTGGCTATTCGCACCGGTTTGGAGTTTCCTATACATCCTGATGGGCATTGCCGGCGGACTGGTTTGGGCGCAAATTGATTTTGAGCGCGATGCCGTCCGCAACGCGTTGTTCGTTTTTGCAGTACAATTGGCGCTCAACGGGTTTTGGTCATTGTTGTTTTTCGGGCTTCGGAATCCGTTTTTAGCCTTTATCGAAATCATTTTGCTTTGGCTGATGATTTATGAAACGATGGTCAAGTTCCGCAAAATCGACAAAACCGCCGGATTGCTGTTTATCCCGTATATCGCCTGGGTCAGTTTTGCCGTCATACTCAACGGCAGCATTTGGTGGCTCAATCAATGAAAAACGACTGGCGGTGATTGTCTTATTGCTTGACCAGTTTTTTCAAGAGTTTATTTCCCGAACCGGTTTGTATTTCGATAAGGTAAATTCCGGCCGATAAGTCCGAAACATCGACATTCGCATCGTGACTTGAAATGCCCTGCATTGTTTTGACGCTTTTCCCGACGATGTCATATACCGTAATCAACGCAATCGTTTCTGCGGTTTGCGTCATTTTTACATTGATGCTTGAATGCGTCGGATTCGGATAAATTGACACCTTGCCGTTCATGATAGTGGCATTGCCAAGCGCGTTGACAAATTCGGTTTCAAACGTGTTGGTGACGATGGCAGGATTTGCATCGAATAGGATTGACGCAGTATTCGGAATTGCATCGCCGACTGAAAATCCCGGTTTTGGCTTTACCCTGAATGACACGAAACCTTTCCCGATGTCTGCATTTTCAACTGAAACGGGCAAATTGATATCGCGGAAAACCCAAGTCAATTGATTGGCGGTGCGCTCAAGCGTGTAACCGTGGCTTGCCGCCGTGGTCTCAACCGATGTTTCGTCGAGCTGCGCATCGAGCAAATCAATAATGCTGACATCAATCGCCGCAAGATTTCCTGTGTTTTCAAACCTGATCGTATAGTAAAGATAATCCTGCGGTGTAAAAGCGTCGGCCAAAATCCGCGGGCCGTGCGCTTCGGTTTTGTCATTCGGATCCCACGCTGCCATGACCGGTTGACTCAAAACGGCCATGTTATTGGCGGGAAGCTCATCGTCAGCGGGTGTGATCGAAGCGGAAGTCGTCACCATTTGCCCGATCGTCACCTGAGGAATCGGCGGCACGTTCATCGTAACGAAAATAGTGCGGCTTCCGTATGGCGCCAAATCGGTAAATGCCAACGTAAATCCGTTTGAATTCGCGACGATTCCCGGCTCGGAAACCGATGCGATTGATACCACATTATCCTGCGCAAAGGTCACAACTCCCGATACGGTCTGATTGCCAGTATTGGTGTAAACCAATTTATTGATATAGGTCAACCCGGCGCGAACCGGCGACAGCGGAACCAGTGAAACACTGATGTCGGTTGCGTCCTGTTCAATCGTCACAGGAAAAAAGTAATCGGCAACTCCAGTAGATACGCCAATGCCTGTATAAACGGTAGTACAATTGTACAATGTGCTGAATTCGGAATTGACCAAATAACCCAAATCGTAAATATTTGAGCTATCCGATTCATAAATCGTATACGCGCCCGACGACGAACTCGCGTAATGGATTTCACCATCGCCGTTGATCTGGTAGCTGAACTGGCCAAGCGGAAAATCAGGTTCGCCTGAATCTTTGATTCCATTGGTATTCGAATCCAAAAAAGCATTCATGTGGATTCCGGGGCAATCAACCGATCCGGTCGAAGTCGGGTCAACCGTAAATTTTATCGTGCCGTTTTGGTTTGCGAAATTGGTTACCATGAATATGTAATAATCGCCGGTTTCGGCATTCGGAATCGTCACAATGTCTGTCGATGCTATCGAATAACCGCAACCGTCGCCTGTATTTGGCGCTGCGTTGTTGGCAATTGCCGTACAGGCCTCGTCCGTTGAAGCGAATGGACCCCAATAGACAAAGTCGCTTTCCAGGTCGGGAATACTGCCGTTGGTTGATTGCGCGATGTGGAGTTTAATCGTGCCAGGTGCGCCGACCTTGAGCGAGAAAAACGCCGGGTTTGGCGTCACGAACAGGCAGCCTGCCGATCCGGTATTCGGCGTTCCGGTAGTATTCGGATAGCTTTGGTCGGGGCAAATGGCCTGCGCGGTTTCACAAACCGACGGCGTATTGATGCAAATTTTAAAATTCACGATTTGGGTTTCGGCAAGCGTTGAAAAGACGCGAATAAAATACGTCGCCCCGACAACAAAATTGCCCCATGCCGCATTTGCAGGGTCATTGCCGCAGACAAAAGGCGTCAGACTCTCGCAAGTTCCGGAATATACGGCGTAGTTGATATTGTTGGTGCTGTTGCCGGGCAGGTTTTGCAACGAAATCCGATGGATTGGATTGGTCGCCGTAAACTGGAACCAAATATCGTCGTCTGGCGTACCGGCACAGCTGCCGATTGCCTCGTTGGACATCGTCGCACCGTTTAAATTCGAGGTAGTCGTCACAAGACATTGGGAACCGGAATTGACAGGTAAAACAGTTGCGGTATCGCATTCATCATTTGTTGGCAAAGTCGCGAAAACACGCGCCAAAGTCCACTGGCTGTAACCGGAATCCGAACAAACGCCGCGGACGTAAAATGCGTAGTAAGTTGCCGGGACAAGCGTGGCGATCAAATACGCATTGTCTGATGTCGGCGTTCCGTGAATGGCAGCCGACGGCGCAATTGCTCCATAAGGCAAGACCAAGACTTCCCATTGCGTGACTGTCTGATTGGGCTCGGTCCAGCCCAACAAAGCTGAGGTTTGTGAAATATTCGATGCGGTCAGACTGTCCGGCCGTTCGCAATTGATCGGTGGAAGCGGTTCGCAACTGACGTTGGCCGACCAACCCAAATCAGTCACACCCGAATCCGAAATAAACCGAAAAGTCAAACATCCGTCAGGGTTACTCGCCGTGAAAGAACTTGGAATCGCGCTGCCCCAAAAACCGCCGGGCAATCCGCCGGGAACATTTCCGCCGCCGTTATTGCTCATGATTTGCGGCGCAGACGTTGAATTTCCGTCGTAGACATACAATGCATCGTAGCCGATTTCAACCTGGAACATTGTAAAGGAAACGGTCACCATTTGTCCGATTTCAGATGGGCAAATCGTAAAAATCTGATCGGTGTTATTGCCGTAGTTCGAATTGATTCCCGAATCGGTGAAGACTTCGCCGCAATTTTGGCCGAAAGAAAGTCCAGAGAGCAACAATAAGAACAGGTAAAGATTTTTCATTCGTGCGATTTTAACTCAAATCTATTGATTTTTAGCGAACTGTAATCGCCTGGGCCAAAATAAAACCGCCTGTCCAGGCATTCTGGAAGTTGAATCCGCCGGTGATGGCGTCGATGTTTAAGACTTCGCCGGCGAAATAAAGGCTTTCATGTAACTTGCTTTGCATCGTTTTAAAATCGATTTCGCGCAGGTCAATGCCGCCGGCCGTGACGAATTCTTCTTTGAACGTACTTTTGCCGTTGACCTCGAACTGGCCACGGGTGAGTTGTTCGGCCAGGCTTTGCAATTGGCTTTTTGATAGGTTCGCCCATTGGATTTCTGGGTTGATTCCAGATGCTGTCGCAAAACTCTCCCACAAGCGGTTCGGAAAATCAAACGGCGATTTTTTTGAAACCGTTTTTTTGGCGTGTTCGATTTTGAGCTTGCGCAATTCTTCGAGCGCATCGTCAAAATCTGTGTTGAGCCAATTGACTGAAATCGAAAACCGATAATTTTTGTCGAACAATTCACGCGCGCCCCAAGCCGAAAGTTTTAAGATTGCCGGGCCGCTCATTCCCCAATGCGTGATCAAAAGCGGTCCTGATGCCGAGAGTTTCGTGCCATTGACCTTTACCGTAGCCGGCGCTGCGACTCCGGGCAAATCCACGATTCTTTTGTCTTTGATGTTGAAGGTAAAAAGTGACGGGACAGGCGAAATGATTGTATGCCCGAATGACGCAAGCAAATCCCAGACTTTCGGATTGCTGCCCGTTGCGATGATCAATTTTTCGCATGAATAATTTTCATTTTGCGTATCGATTTTCCAAACGTTGCCATTTTTAAAAACTGACTGGACGCTTTGCCCGACGAGTACTTCGATGCCGGATTTTTTTGCCGAATTTAGAAAGCAATCGATGATGGTTTGCGACGAATCACTCACCGGAAACATGCGACCGTCGTCTTCGATCTTCAATTCGACGCCGTGTTTTTCAAACCACTGGATCGTGTCGCCCGAAGCAAATTTGTGGAACGGGCCGCGCAGTTCGCGTTCGCCGCGCGGATAGTATTTCGCCAGATCGTTCGGTACAAAACAGGCGTGCGTGACATTGCAGCGTCCGCCGCCCGAAATCCGGACTTTTTCGAGAACGTTTTTCCCGCGTGCGAGAATCGCTATTTTCAGCGATGGATTTTTTTCAGCGATATTGATTGCCGTAAAAAAACCCGCCGCGCCGCCGCCAACGATGATAATATCAAATGATTTCATAGCCGGTCAGGGAAATCGGTGATAATGCCGTCGACGCCAAAAGATTTCATCCGGATAAGGTCTTCGTGCTCATTGACCGTCCAAGGGAAAACACCGATGCCTTTTTGCTGGATTTGCTTTGTGTTTTCGGCGGTCAAAAGGTGAAAAT
>JAEWLD010000181.1 GCA_023393485.1 Bacteroidota bacterium | reverse complement strand
GGCAGGTTCTTTGGGGTTTGTTCAAAAAAATCGTCATCGCGGACAATTGCGCCGAATACGCCAATATCATTTTCAACGATTCGGCGCACCAGTCGGGCAGCACACTTGCGCTCGGCGCCTTGTTTTTTACATTCCAGATTTACTGCGACTTTTCGGGTTATTCAGATATTGCGCTAGGCGTGGCGCGGATGCTTGGCATCGATTTGCTGCGGAATTTCGCCTTTCCGTATTTCTCGCGCGACATTGCCGAGTTCTGGCGCCGGTGGCATATTTCGCTCTCGACCTGGTTTCGCGACTATCTTTACATTCCGCTCGGCGGCAGCAAAGGCGGCACGTGGATGAAAGTCCGAAATACGTTTATCATCTTTCTCGTCAGCGGATTTTGGCACGGTGCGAATTGGACGTTCATCGCCTGGGGTTTGCTCAACGCGATATATTTTATGCCGCTTTTATTGCTGAAACTTAACAGGAACAATGTCGGAACGGTCGCCGAAGGCCGGTTTTTCCCTACGATAACCGAATTCATCAGTATTTTGATCACGTTCGCGCTGACGGTGTTTGCGTGGATTTTCTTCCGCGCCGAAAACCTGACGCATGCCTTTTCATACATCGGATCGATGCTCAACGCAAGCCTTTTTACCAAACCAACCATTATGCCTTTGGCGCTGCTTGCAATATTGCCGCTGTTTATTCTCATTGAATGGATTGGTCGCGAACAGCAATACGCGCTGGCCAAATTCGGGCTTAGATGGCCGCGCGCCCTGCGTTGGTCATTTTATTACGTGCTGATTTTGTGTATCGTGATGTTCATGGGCAAAGAGCAGGAATTCATTTATTTCCAATTTTAATGAAAGCGGCGCTGAGAAAAATATTTCTGTTTACGGCAATTTTGGCGGTCATGCTCATTGTTGGAAGTCTTGCGTCGAAAACAGTTTTGCGCAACGGCGATTATTATCGGCTTAAGCCCGATACCAATTGTATTATTCTGGGCCATTCGCAGCCAGAGTGCGGCATCAATGACAGCCTGGTCAGCCATGTCCAAAACTTTAGCCAGGGCGGGGAAGCCTATTTTTACAGCTATCAAAAAGCAAAAAAGCTCCTGGCCGATAATCCACAGGTAAAAACCGTCATCATCTCTTACGCCAACAACCAGATCCACGAGCGCATGGATAACTGGATTTGGGATGACAAACATCTCTATAACGCCTATCCGAAATATAATTTTATGATGGAAAGCTCGGATTATTCGCTGTTATTTCGCCATAACTTCATCGAAACGCTCAAGGCGGAAACAAAAGCATTCAAGGATTTCGCGTCGTTTTTCACTAAGCGCAAGACCGATTATCTAGCCAACCGGAACTGGGGCGGCTATCTTTATCTGCGACGCAATAAAGTCGATTCGTTGCTGAAAACCAATTATTTGAAAAGGGAACGCAGCAAAATGACGAGGGGATTGTCCGAGAAAAATATCGAATACCTCGGGAAAATCGTCGCACTTTGCAAATCCAAAGGCATCGCGGTGTTTTTTATCCGGATGCCGGCGCGCCCCGAAATGCCGTTTTTCAAAAACGAAAAGCAGTACCACGAAATCAAGGCGGCGCGTTTTGCCGATATCGATTTACTCGACTTTAAAGATTTTCCGGCTACAACAGACGAATTCGGTGATTTTGAACACTTGAACCACAAAGGCGCGAAGCGGTTTTCGGCATACCTGAACCAATTGCTGCAAAACGGGCTTCTAAAGTCGAATGATAAACAGCGTCAAATAAACAATTCCATAAACGGAATTCCAAAACCGATGAATTAATGATTGCATTTTTGATATTGTTGATTTTGGTACTGGCCGTCCTTGCGATAGATTTCGTGCCCGAATTCGATACCTGGCAAAGCCGGATCAAAATTGGCCGTTGGCAAGACCAAAATGTGTGGCGTAAAAAGTTGCTCGAGCGTTCAATCGCCTGGCTCAAAAAAACCCCGACAATAAAGTTGACCGACAACAAAAGGCTGATCGTCATTGACATGATCAGGGGCAATTACAAGCGCAGTGCGATCCAGCACTGGCAGCAAGCCGCATTGTTGCTGGGTTTGATTGAAGCCTATGAAAAGACCGGCGATGCTGCAACCAAAAAGCAAATCGACGCTTTTATAGACAGCAAAATTGATTCCTCGGGCCAATGGAAACAGACGCCGCGCGAAATTGACGGCGTCATCCTCGCCTACGCATTGATGAAAGCCGACCCCGAAAATCGCAACAAGCCGGCTTACGACGCAATATGGGAATTGATCCAAAGCCTTGTCGGCGACGACGGCACGGTACAATACCGCAAACACATGCCCGATTATCGGTACGTTGACACAATAGGGTTCATTTGCCCGTTTTTGATCCGTTACGGCATCGTCAATCAAAATGAAAACGCCGTTGAACTTAGTTGCAGGCAAATTGAGGCATTCAACGAAAATGGAATGTATCACGGCGGGTTTATCCCGTGCCATACCTATAACAGAAAAACCGGAATGACCTCGGGATTGTACGGCTGGGGCAGAGGTTTGGGCTGGTACGCGATCGGGCTTATCGATGCGTGGCGCGAACTGCCAGAGCAACATCCGCAAAAAATGATGCTCACCGAAAGCGTCAAAAAGTTTGCACCGGCCGCAATTTCATTCCAACAGCCCGGCGGCGCATGGAATTGGCTGATCACAAACAACAACACAACGCCCGATTCGTCCGCAACGGCCACGTTGGCCTGGCTTTTAAGCGAGGCATCGTCGATTCCCGAAATTGCCGAACAATGCACAACCGCGAAAAACAAAGCGCTGCAATATCTGATGAAAGTCACCAAACGCGACGGCGCGATCGATCTCTCGCAGGGCGATACAAAAGGCATTGGGATTTATTCGCATGAGTTCGGTATTTTGCCGTTCACGCAAGGTTTTGCATTACGGACAGCTTATCGTGAATCAAATTGAAAAAGCTGCTTTACATCACCAACGGCATCAAAGGCACGGGCGGGCTTGAACGCGTGCTGTCTGTCAAGGCGAGTTATCTTGCAGAGGAGTTTGACTATCAGGTTCACATTTTAACACTCAACAACAATGGCGCGAAGCCGTTTTACGATTTCAGCCCGAAAATCATCATGCACGATATTGCCG
>JAEWLD010000098.1 GCA_023393485.1 Bacteroidota bacterium | reverse complement strand
GTGGCAGCCTCTCGCGAAATGTCGACCATATTCTCAATCGGGTAATACCAAAACGCAAACGGCTTTTTTTTATGCCCGATGAGTTTTTGGATGGCCTCGAATTCCTCATCAAACGAACTCGCGAGATAATCAATCCGTGCGATTGCCGTTTTCTTGATTTCAAGCGGCGTCATTGGCGCGCCGGGTTTCATGCGATGCAATATGCCATGGACAAAACTTTTGGCTTTGGCCGTAAAAGACGGCTCGGGAACGCCGAAACGCGCACGGGTCAACCGGTCAAACGACAGGTTTTTTGAATAAAAATTCGCGTCGTTGTAAATTTCATAGCCAAAGCAAAACCAGACCGTCGGCACTTTTTTGTCAAGTGCAAGGACAATTGGATGCATCACATCGGCCAGGCTGTGGAAAATAACCAAATCGCGCGGCGAAACTTGCGGCGCAATTTTTTGCAATACTTTTTCGCGCGACGATTTTTCAATCCGCGGCTGCTGGATTACATAGTTGAAATCGACAGCCGGAGAAATGATAAAGAATTCATTTTTGCCCGGATACAGCGCTTCGAATTGCCGATACGCCGAGTTGATGAACTTTTCGTCCTGTGCGAAATGAATGATGCGGTCAGGCATTTTGATAAAATTCATTGATTGCCGCGATTATCACTTCCTGCTGCGTGGCCGACAATTCGTAATAAAACGGAAGCCGCAGCAAATGATCGGTGAAATAATCTGCGTTTACAAGTTCTGGCACATCGTTTTCACGCGAATAAAAGTCGCTTTTGTGCAGGCTGATATAGTGGAACACCGCATGAACTTCGCGCGCTTTCAAATGTTTGATCAATTCGGTGCGCTCCTCAAACCTACGGCAGACAATAAAAAACATATGCGCGTTGTTTGTCGCAAAATCGGGAATCACCGGCAATTTGAGTTTGCCCTGCGCCTCGAGATCTTTCAAACCTTCGTGGTAGCGCGCCCAAATTTCCTTGCGCGTTGTTTGAATCTGGTCGACGTTTTCGAGCTGCGCGTACAGAAAAGCCGCAATGACTTCGGACGGCAAAAACGACGAACCGGTATCGACCCAGCCGTATTTGTTGACTTCGCCGCGGAAAAACGACGCGCGGTTGGTGCCTTTTTCCCAAATCACTTCAGAGCGGTCAATGTATTTTTCATCGTTGATGGCCAAAAGCCCGCCTTCACCGGCGATGATATTTTTGGTTTCGTGGAATGAAAATGCCGCCAAATGCCCGATGCTGCCAAGCGCACGCCCTTTGTAAAACGAGTCGATGGCCTGCGCGGCATCCTCAATGACGACGAGATTGTGTTTTGCAGCCAAAGCCATGACCGCGTCCATGTCACACGCAATTCCGGCGTAATGCACAACGACGATCGCCTTGGTTTTTGGCGTGATCAGCATTTCCAGCTTGCCGGCATCGACATTTGGATTCTCAGGCAACGAATCGGCAAAAACGACTTTCGCGCCCTGACGCACAAAGGCAAGCGCGGTTGAAACGAACGTATATGACGGAATGATGATTTCATCGCCCGGCCCGGCATCGATCAACATCGCGCACATTTCAAGCGCGTCGGTGCACGAGGTTGTCAGCAGGCATTTTTTCATGCCGTATCTGTCTTCGAAAAACTTTTGGCATTTCTGGGTGAAAACGCCATTGCCTGAGAGTTTGCCCGATTGCACGGCTTGTTCGATGTATTTGGTTTCGCTTCCCGTCAAAAACGGCTTGTTGAATGGAATCATGATTTGATGAATTTTGCCGGATTGCCTGCATACAATCCGCTTGCTGTGATATTTTTAATGACGACTGCGCCGCCGCCGAGCCGGACGTCATCAGCGATGGCAATGCTGTCGATAATGGTTGAATTGACCCCGATGATGCAACGTTCGCCAATTGACGTAAAACCTGCCACAGCAACGTTCGGCGACAAAAATGAATGTTTCCCGACGACTGAATCGTGCGAAACCGTACAGCCCAAATTGAGCAACGCGCCGGCTTCAATAACGGCTTTTTTGTCAATTATGCAGCGCGGGTAAATCACGGCGCCGGGTCCAATTTTGGCCGTGGAATCAATCCAACACGATGAATGGATTATTTTCCCAAACGGAATTGTAGCTGAAAAACGGTCATACAAAGCCGCTTTGGCCTGAAGATGTTTGTAGCCGATGCCAATCAAAAGTTCGTCAAAACGGCCATCGGCGAAGGCTTTTTCAACGTCATCGGTTGTGCCGATTACCTCGCGGCCGTCCTCAAGACCGATCGGCGCAAAATCATCAAAGAAAACCACGCTGCCATAATGGCCGTCAGCCAGTGCGAAATGCGCAATCTGCTGCCCGAGTTCGCCAGAGCCGATAATGCCGAGTGTCTTCATCAGTATTTCATGAATTTTCGGGCGTTTTCGCCTTCGTTAAAAATCAGATCCAGAATTGAAACGCCATGTACAAATGGCGGAAACAATTGGGAATATTCAGGATAACCCGAATAATCCATCCATTCGACCGCGATGTCTGCCTGGTCAAAAAGTTCGGTTTGCAGATAATCCTTGGCGGCTGGACCTGAAAGATAATGCGTTGCGCCCGTTTTTTGGCACAGATCGACAAGCCGTTCAGACTTGCCTTCGATCAAACCGTAATCCGTCGAATGTGACAATTTAGTGTCGATGCCCAGAAATTGGCAGATGTTGCTGATGAAAATGAAATTGATTTGGGAAAGCGACCTGGTTTTCATGGCCTGATCATATAACCGAAACACAAAATCGCGGACATCGGCATAACACTTCGCTTTCGCATAATTCTGCTGCAGCGTCTTGGCATGCTTTACGGCCCAATTGTCTGCAAAAACCTGGGTTTGGTCAATGCGTTGCGACAGGCTTTCAATCCTGACCGGAATCGTGATCCATTCGGCGCCTTTCTGTGTTTTGATCTTGTTGCGGTTGCGCCAGTCATTTTTGGTGTATTGCATTTCATCGTAAATGATGAACTCGTCAACGGCGGCAATCAGGTCAAAATAACCTTTCCACGGAATGTAATTGGATTGGAGAATCGCGACTTTTTTCATTGCCCGAATATAGTCATTTAGGCCGAGATTTTATCTGGTTTCGGCTTCCTTCTTAAACAAATCTTCGGCGGTTTGGTTCCACTCGAAACTGACTTTTTTGCCGTCGAGGAAACAGCTTCCGGCCTTTACCCACGGTTTGGCCATTTGCCGGTGAAGAAAATTCTTTTCCCACTTGTGCGGCGAATCGATTTCCTTGACATAAAAATCAAACTGGAAGTGATTGCCTTTGAGTCTGTTCTCACCGATGTAAAACTTAAGATACGGCACAACGTTGTTTTCGATCTTGTTTTTGGCCACGCGCGACGTAAGCACATTGAAAGCGAAATTGCGCCAGATGATTCCCGATGTCCAGCCAATGCACATGCCGTCGTCATTGATCAGCGGCAAGAGCGCATCGCCTTTGTCTGTATGGTATTGGATTTTGACAATGTGATTGAAGTTCCTGAAATGCCCGTCGACGAAAACCGCGTGGTAACGGATGCCAAACGCATCTTCAAGAAAAACCCGCGTTGGCTTTGTACAAATATTGGCCGCTAACGCATTGATTTTTGAATCTTGCGGAATGATTTTTTTCATCGTCGGCGAAAACCAGATGATCAGGCATTGGCACAAAAACAGGAATAGCAGCATGAATTTCCAGAAAGCCTTTGTAAAGGCAAGCCGGTTCCAGCCTTTGACAAGATAGTCCTGGGTTTCGGGAACAGGCTGTGAGAAGACCGGCATCGAACAATTTTCGGCAGTACAGCGTACGGTAAGCCTTTCGCCTGCGATGTAAGCATAAATTTTCTTCCCAAGCGATGAAATGCCCGGCTGTGAAATCAAAAAACCCAGCGGCCAGGTGTAAACC
>JAEWLD010000068.1 GCA_023393485.1 Bacteroidota bacterium | reverse complement strand
CGTTTACCAATACCAATATTGCGTCGACTACCGAGAACGCAACCACGCAGTGGCAGCCCAAAACCAGTACGTTCGTGCCAACGCCGATCACCAATTACAACGTTTGGTTTCCGGCGGTTTCCTCCGGCGTGACTGGCAACACGTTTGCCTTTGCGACGTCTGACGCTGGCGGCGTGACGGTGCATAACCAACTGGCATCGGCCACGGTCAACTCCACGAATTTTACGTCGCTTACCTTAAGCTTCAGAATGTTTTATTCGCGGTATTACGAAGACGGGCAATTCCTGCCGCTCGATTATGTTACCGTTGACGTATCGACCAATGGCGGAACGAGCTGGATTGAAGTGTACAGATATACCGAAGACATCGGCATCGGAACCCGTTTCGAAAAACAGACGTTTGATCTTTCCGCTTATGTCAATCAGGCCAATCTCAAAGTACGTCTCCGCTATTATGGCGAATGGTGCGACGGTTTGGCGATCGACGATTTTGAATTGTACGGTTACAGGCCAATCGGTACGGCGTTGAGTTGGACCAGCGCGACTACGGTAAACGCATATACCGATCCGGCTTGTACCATTCCTTATGTTACCGGTACGCCGGCGCTCAACGTCTATGTCAAACCAACGCTGTTGCAGCTTGAACAAGGTACTTTCAATTTTACCGCGAATGCTACATTGGCCAACGGCTGCACGACATCGCAAGCCATTACCGTGACCAATAATTCGAAAATCTGGCAAGGCATCACCACTGACTGGAACGACGCAAACAATTGGAAACCTGTCGGCGTACCGACTGCGAACAACTGCGTCATCATTCCGAGCACGGCCATTATTTCTGGCGCGGGTTATCAAGCATATGCTAAAAATCTGACGGTAAAACCAACAGGAACGCTCACGGTAAATTCGGCCAACAACATTACGGTGACCGATTTCGTCAATGTGGATCCAAGCGGATTGTTCGACCTTAAAAACAGCAGCAGTCTGGTCCAGATCAATGACGCGGCGGTCAATATCGGCAATATCAAAATGACCAGAACTTCCAGGCCGATGACGCGCTGGGCATACGTTTATTACGGATCGCCGGTTGCCGGCAACGTATTAAGCCAGATTCCGTCTGAATTCGACCTGAAATATTGGTGGCAATCCGGAACGCAAAATGGCGTTTGGAATGCCTTGACCTCGACCACGCAAGGACAAGGCTTCATTGCGCGCGTCAAAAACATTGCGCCTTTCAGCACCGGAACCGGAACAATTGATTTCAACTTTACCGGCGTTCCGGGCAACGGCATTGTCAATGTTCCCGTAGACAGTTATGACTCGAGCTCGATTGTGTCCGGAAATACGGTCTTGCTCGCCAATCCTTATCCGAGCGCGATCAGCGGATCGGCATTTTTGACCGACCCGAACAATACCGAACTCGGCGGCACATTGTTTTTCTGGACGTCGATTACCACATATTCGGGATCGGGACTTTACAATACGCAGGATTACGGCAGCTGGAACCTTTCGGGCGGCGTTGGAACCGCGCCGGCGACCGATCCTACGAACCTCAGCCTCAAGCCAAACGGACGAATCGCTGCCGGTCAGGGCTTTTTCGCGCAGGCCTTTGCCGATGGCGCAATTTCCTTCAGGAATAATATGCGTGTGACCGATTATAATACGCAGTTTTTCAGAACGGCCAACACGGGAACCGCTAATCTCGGCGCACCTGGAGAAACCCACAGGATTTGGCTGAATCTCTATAACGAGTCCAGTTTCAGGCAGATGCTTGTCGGTTATATTGAAGGCGCGACCAACGGCATTGACCGGTTGTATGACGGCGACAGCTTTACGAACAATGAAATCAATATCTACTCAAGATTGGATGGGCGCAACCTGGTGATTCAAGGGCGCGCGCTGCCGTTTGATGCCGCCGATGTGATTCCGTTGGGTTATAACGTATCTTCTGCGGGCAGTTTTTCAATAGCGATTGACGAAATGGACGGAATTTTTGCCGATGACCAACCGGTTTACCTGAAAGACAATCTGCTGGGTATGACATATGATCTCAAGGCCGGCAATTACACTTTCCTTTCGGAAGCCGGCACATTTGACAACCGGTTTGAACTGGCTTTCGAAGGCAGTGCATTGTTGAATCCCGAAGTGAACACGACTGATGCGGTTGCCTTTATCAACAACCATAGACTTTACATCGCCGCGCCGGATCCAATTGCCGAAGTTACCGTCTTTGATCTTTCAGGCAAGCGCGTGATGACTGTCACACTGCGCGATCCCGATACGACTTTGGAAGCCGGATTTGATAAACCCGACGGCGTTTATTTTGCGAAAATCCGATTAGACAACAACATCGTGATCGACAAGAAGTTGCTGCACTAAAAATATTTTAGTTCAATAAGAGGAAGCCGCATTTGAACCAGAATGCAGCTTTTTCATTTTAATTTTAAGAAAAATCAACACTTTAAGGAGACGATTGCCAGATTTAGCAATGATTCGCCTACAAACCAATGTATTATGAAGAAAAAATTATAATTTTTTAAACATTAGAAAAAGAATAATGTTACATTTGATATTCGGCTAATGTCTTTCTTATGATTAAAAACTACACTCGAACGCCCCATTTCGTTCTTGTTTTTCTGTTGTGTTTGTCATTCTCCAGCGGGATGGCACAAACGACACTGATTTCGCCTGCCGGAGACGGCGGTTTTGAAACCGGTGCGTCGTTTGGCGCCAATGGCTGGACGGCGACGACATCCGGTGCAAACAAAAACCAATGGGTTTGCAATACGGGTGCGACTTCAGGTTTTTCAGGAGCGAGATGTGCTTATGTCAGCAACAATACGGCTGGTTCGCCACCGCCGCACAGCTATTCTATCGGTACAACCGCGGCCTCGCATATTTATCGCGACATTACAGTTCCGGCCGGCGAATCGCAGATCACCCTGACTTTCAATTGGATCGGCAACGGCGAGTCTTTCTATGACCGCATGCATGTTTGGTTGGTGCCGACTTCATATACACCGGCCTACAACACCATGATTACCGCCAATGGCGCCGCTCCGACAGGACGTATCCAGATCGGGCTGACCGATTACAGCGTGCAATCTACATGGACTTCAGCCGCCGTCACGATTCCGGCCGCATACGCCGGAGCAACATTCAGGCTGGTTTTTGAATGGTTAAACGACAGCTCGCTCGGCACGATGCCGCCAACTGCAATAGACAATATTTCGCTCGTATCACAGGTTCCGGTAATTCCGGCCAATGACAATTGCGCGGCCGCAACTTCGCTGACCGTCAACCCAAATACGGCTTGCGGTGCATCGACCAGCGGCACAACGTCATTTGCGACACAATCACAAGCCGGTTGCGCCGGTACCGCCGATGATGATCTCTGGTATAGCTTTGTCGCTACCGCGGCGGTACATACCGTAACGGTAACGCCGGGCTCATTAAGCGATGCCGTAATGCAAGTTTTCAGCGGCAGTTGTGGGTCATTGTCGAGCTTTGGCTGTATCGATGCCACCGGCGGATCGGCAATTGAGACGGCGACACTTTCGGGGCTTACCATCGGGACAACATATTACATCAGGGTTTATAGTTATTCATCGGGTTCGAACCAGGGAACTTTTACCATCTGCGTGACCACGCCGGTTGTGCCGCCTAACGACACTTGCGCAGGCGCGGTATCAGTAACCGTCAATCCGGACCTGACATGCACTACTTCTACTTCAGGTACAACTACCGGCGCAACACAATCTGCTGCGGGTTGCTCAGGCACTGCGGATGACGACGTCTGGTATTCGTTTGTCGCTACGGGAACCTCGCACAATATAACAGTGACGCCCGGCACACTTTACGACGCCGTTTTTCAGGTATTTTCCGGAACTTGCGCGGGAACTTTGACCAGCATTGCCTGTGTTGACAATAGTGTCGGTACGGCAAACGAAACGACTACATTGACAGGACTGACCGTCGGAACTACTTATTACGTACGCGTTTACAGTTACTATTCATTTATTGGCGATCAGGGAACATTTACCCTTTGCATCACCACCCCGGTGCCGCTTTCAAATGACAATTGCGCAACGGCAGCCAGCCTTACGGTCAATGCTTCGCCTTCATGTACGATAACAACTACGGGCACCACTATTGGCGCGACTCAATCACAAGCGGGCTGCTCCGGCACCGCAGACGACGATGTCTGGTACAGTTTCGTCGCGACAAACACTACGCATAACATTACCGTCACACCTGGCACTTTGTACGATCCGGTCTTCCAGGTTTTTAGCGGCGGCTGCGGCGGGCTGGCCAGTCTTGACTGTGTTGACGATACGGTTGGATCGTCGGTCGAGTCTGCGACTATCAGCGGACTGACCATAGGAAATACATATTTTGTCCGGGTGTACAGTTATTATGGTGTCGCCGGAGATCGCGGCACATTCACCATTTGCATCAATACCGAGATACCTTGTACGGCCGGCAGCAGTACGGGCACGACCGATTTGGGCTGTCCGTCAGTGGTTTCGGGCGGGCTTGGGCTCAACGGCGCAGATCCGTCACCGATTTCATGTACGTCTGCCGGCTGCGTAGATCTTGAAGCGACTTATCTGCAACTTGGGCTTCCGACAAGCTATAC
>JAEWLD010000163.1 GCA_023393485.1 Bacteroidota bacterium | reverse complement strand
GGAATAAATAGCCGGTCAAAGGTTCAGCATAATCCGGATCATTGAGGTCGAGCACATAATAATAAGTGCCGTCGGGAACTTCATTGCCGTCAATGCGAAGGCCTTTGGTCGCAATGCCGCGCCAATCGTCGGTTTGATTGTTTCCGGTCCAGATCAATCGGCCCCAGCGGTTGTAGATTTCGAGTGTGAAATTCACGAAAATATCGCGCAATCCTTCAATGAAAAACGAATCGTTCACCCCGTCATTGTTGGCCGATATGTAATTGTAAACTGTCGGCGGGCAATTTTTCGCCATCAATATGAACGATGTCACGCTCCGGCAAACACCGTTGTCAATCCTTACAAAAACCTGTTTTGGCGTTGTTTGGGCGGTGTAATTCGAGGTGTTGACAATTGGGTTGCTTCCGGTCATCGCATCGCTTTCGGTTTCGTGGAAAGTAACGATATGCGACGGATCGGTCCGCACCAGATCATCGTAATCCGAAAAATCGAAAATAGCGCGCGTCAGCCCGAGATTGCAGGATTCAAGCGGCGGCAGTTCATTAAACGGCGGCGAGACAAGAAGCGAAAAATCAACGATAAAAAGATTGTTGTTCTCAATCAGTTCGGTCACGTGGCCGGTTCCGTCGCCGAGATCGTCCACAGAATAGGTCAGGTCGAAATCCACCGGAATATTGTCTGGAATCATTACGTTTATCTGTCCGGGCTGGCTGCCGTCAATCGGAATGTCGTTTTGTGTCTGCGACTGACCGACGAGAATACCGTCGGCGTAAAAGGCAATCGGCGTTCCGGCAGGCAAAAAATCAGTACTATTGGTGTTGAAGACCGTGTAATCCAGCACAAGCACGCGGGAATCACAATTTCGCTCGACTGGCCCGGCAACGATCGTGGCATCGGGCAGTTGGCTATTGAGCTTGGTGACAATGGCATTGACCATCACAAAATCCTGCCCCGAAGTAAGGCTGATATTGGCCGTCGTATCGCCAATCGCGATGAAATTCTGGATGTTGTACACGTCCAGATCCATATTGTACAATTGGTTCGAACCGGTGAAAGTATTGGTGCCGTTAAAGGCGTTGTTGCCCGGATTGAGCGGAAGATTCGAAAGCGGCTGGTTGTTGATGCGGAGCGTCTCATTGACGGCAATTCCGACATCGCCTTCCCAAGCCAGAAAACCGATTTTTGCGCCGTCGTTGTCAATCACGTTGAGGTTGTCTAGGTCGATTGAAATTGCATCGGGCACTGCCTGTAATCCGTCATAAACAATGAGTTGATTGAGCGGCAATGCATTGTTTTTATAGACGATGATCAGCGCCCAGCCGGCAAAATTCGTACTGGCCTGCGCGTGATAATCGATAAACGCCGATACGTCGAGTTCAGACAAGGTGTAATTCCCATTTCCGGTATTGACGACCTGCGCGGTAACATCGGCAAACGCGCTGAAATAATCGAGCGTTAGAAAGCCGTTGATGCGTTGGTGCGCAAAGGTTCTGGTTGCCGTGTAAGGCGTTCCATTAAGCAAAACGTCAAAATCACCCGTGCCGCTGCCTGCCCAATACAAATATGCTTTTTCTATAGTATTCCCAGCAGGGAGATTTAGCGTTGCCGATGACGACGTATTAACCGCAACCGTAGTCTGGAACGAGTTTTCAACCGGATTGAGCGTATTGCCGACAAAAACGAAATCATATCGGCCGTTGAACTGTTGATACAATGAAATATCCTGCCCGAAAATGCATTTCGGAATCAGAGAGGCAATGGCAAAGATGAAAAGCAATTTTTTGTTCACGCGCCCCGGAAATAAGATTTTAAAGGTAAAAAATAAATGATTACTTTTCGCATGATTAAAAAAACGCCGTGGAAAACATCCGTATCGTGCCATACCAAAGCGAATTTCACCGTCAGTGGAATGACTTCATCGGTCAGGCAAAAAATGCGACATTTCTTTTTCACCGCGACTTCATGGAATACCACAAAGATCGTTTTGACGACTTTTCGCTGATGGTGTTCGACGGCCAAAAGCTTATCGCCGTCATGCCGGCCAACAGAACGGGGAACGAATTGTTTTCGCACCAGGGCCTGACTTACGGCGGGCTTGTCTACGGCGGAAAAATAAAGCTGACCGAAGTTGTCAGTCTCTTTAAACACTTGCTTAAATTCCTGCAGCAGCAAGGCATCGAAAGGCTTCACGTCAAAATGATGCCGCCGATTTATTTTGACAAACCATCTGATGAATCGGCGTACGCATTGTTTTTGGCCGACGCCAAGCTCGTGCGCCGCGATTCACTTTCAGTGCTCGAGGTTTCAAAACCGTATAAATTCTCAAAAGACCGGCGCCAGTGCATCCGCCGCGGCGAGGCAGCCGGATTGGAAATTCGTGAAGACAATGATTTTGCGTCGTTTTGGGATGACATCCTGATCCCGAATTTAAAGGCAAAGCACGGTGTTGCGCCTGTACATTCGCTCGAAGAAATCAAAAAGCTCCACTTGCTTTTTCCCGAAAATATCAGGCAATTCAATGTCTATCACGATGGGAAACTCGTCGCGGGAACGACCGTTTTTGTCACCAAAAATGTCGCGCATCCGCAGTACATTTCAGGACAGTCCGAGAAAAACAGCCTCGGATCGCTTGATTTTTTGTACAATCATTTGATTGCCGAAGTGTTTGACGGAATCCGCTTTTTCGATTTTGGGATTTCAAACGAATCGCAAGGCAGAAAGCTCAACGCCGGCCTGGTTTTCTGGAAAGAAAGCTTCGGCACGGGAACTGTTGTCCAGGATTTTTACACCGTTGACACGGCCAATCATAATCTTCTTGAAAACGTACTGATATGATCAAATTCCTCGACTTGCAGAAAATCAATGCGCCGTATCAGGCCGCGTTTGTTGAGAAACTCAATGCAACGCTTGATAAAGGCTGGTTTATTATGGGCGAGGAAGTAAAAACCTTCCAGCGCGATTACGCGGCATTTTGCGGTTCAAAACATTGTATAGGCGTCGCAAACGGGCTCGATGCGCTCACTTTAATCTTCAAGGCTTATATCGAACTCGGCAAGATAAAGCCAGGCGATGAGGTGATCATTCCCGCCAATACCTATATCGCGAGCATCATCGCCGTCATGCAGGCAGGACTGACGCCGGTTTTGGTCGAACCCGATGAAGTGACTTTCAACCTCGACCCGAAACGCATCGAAGAAAAAATATCAGGCAAAACCGTCGCCATTATGGCGGTTCATTTATACGGACGGCTTTCTGACATGGAATCCATCGCGAAAATTGCCGCCAACCACGGATTACTTGTCATTGAAGATGCGGCGCAGGCACACGGTGCCACTGACGGACGCAAAAAAGCCGGAAATTTTGGCCATGCCGCCGGATTCAGTTTCTATCCCGGAAAAAATCTCGGCGCACTCGGCGATGCAGGCGCTGTAACCACAACCGACGACGAACTTGCCGCTACAATCCGTTCGCTTGGCAATTACGGCTCGCAAACCAAATATTACAATGATCACATCGGTGTCAATAGCCGTCTCGATGAATTGCAGGCTGCATTTCTAAACGTCAAATTGCCTGGGCTTTTGGCCGAAAATGAAATGCGAAAGGCGGTCGCCGGCTGTTATCTCGAGAATATCGATAACCCAAAGATAACCTTACCGGAATATGACGGCAACGGCAATCACGTTTTTCATCAATTCGTGATCAGGACCGCGCATCGCGACGAGTTGCAAAGTTTTTTAAGGCAGCATGGCATCGAGACACTGATCCATTACCCGGTTGCGCCGCACAAGCAAAAAGCGCTCGCCGGCTGGAACGGTTTGTCGTTTCCGATAACCGAAAAAATCCATCGCGAGGTTTTGAGTCTTCCGATCAGTCCGGTAATGACCGCCGACGAAGTGGAAACCGTCGTGAATATCATCAACCGATATTAATTTGGAAAATGCCAAAACCACATACCGACAAATACTCAAGGCAACCTCAGTTTTTGGCGGCGTACAGGTTTTTGCGATGATCGTATCGGTCATCCGCTCAAAGCTGATCGCGGTTTTTATCGGGCCGGCGGGCATGGGAATCGCGTCGCTTTTGACCGCGACCACGAATATCATCAGCGGTATCAGCAGCCTTGGCATCGAGGTTTCGGCTGTCAAGCACATTTCAGGGCATTACCGCGATGACGATCACGACTCGGTTTCGGTTCCGGTCTCGATCGTGCGCCGGATTGCATTGTGTACCGGAATTATCGGCGCAGTCTTGACCATGTTGCTTTCGGGCTGGCTCAGCGTGATGACTTTCGGCGATTATTCGCATACGCTTTCATTTGCTTTTTTATCGGTCACGCTTTTGCTCAAACAGCTTTCAACGGCCGAACTTTCAATATTGCAAAGCCTTCGCAAGATACGATACCTTGCCCGGGCGAACTTTTTCGGCAACCTCGTCGGGCTGTTGTTTTCGGCGCCGCTTTATTATTTCTACGGCATCGACGCCATCGTACCGACAATCATCATCGCCACGGCGTGCGCCACATTGTCGTCATATGTTTATTCGTTCAAGGTAAAAATAAAGCGCAATAAACTCAATCGCGCCGATTTTTTTGAGCAAGGCAAAAGCATTTTAAAACTCGGGATTTTGATGACGCTCGCCAACGTCCTGACTTTGGTCGTGTCGTGGCTGATCCAGATTTACATCGGGCATACGGCAGGCACTGCATCTGTCGGTTTTTATAACGCCGGTTTTACGATGCTCAATTCTTACGTTGGAATATTGTTCGTCGCGATGGGAACGGACTATTTCCCGCGACTTTCAGCGCTGATCGACAATCACGACAAAATGAAGGAAGCCGTGCTCGAACAATCGGTGATCGGTGTGTTGATCATTACGCCGATCATTGCGGTTTTCCTCGCTTTTTCAGATCGGATTGTCCGGATTTTATTCGCCCCTGAGTTTTCGGTCATCGTGCCGATGGTTTCAATCGGGATTGTCGGGATGTTGTTCAGGACGGTTTCGTTTTCAATCGGCTATATGATTTTGGCTAAGGCCGACACAAAGCTCTTTATTACCAACGCCATCGGTTTCAACGTACTGTATTTGGTGCTCGGCATTCTCGGCTATCATTATTTTGGACTTGAAGGGCTTGGGTTTGCCTTTGCGCTGCATTACATTTGCCATTTCGCGATTTTGGCCGTGCTGTCGCATTACAAATATAATTTTAACTTAGACCGCGGATTTGTGGTGACATTTGCGGCTTGCATCGTATTCTGCGGGCTTGCTTTCGGGCTTTATTTTTTTGCCGATGGCCGCGCGATGTTTATCTTGCAGCTCGCAACGGCGTTGATTTCGCTGGTATTTTCGCTGTATCACATCAACCGCAAAACCAATTTGGTAACTGTTTTCAACCGGATCAAAAACAAATGAGCATCAGCCAAAAGACATATTATGCCTGGCAGCGCGCCGGCTATTTTTGGTCGGTCAACTGGCTCAAGACGCTGTATTTCAACTTTAAGAAATTTCCGTTTTCGACTGCAGCAAAGTTACCCGTAATGTTTTTCGGCCGTGTCAGGTTTCAGGACATCGGCGGCGAAATCATCATCAACGGCCCGATTTCAAAAGGCATGGTCGGTTTCGGGAAACGGTTTGAGAAGTTCACGCGGTCAAACGGCACGGCCGAAATCGCGATTGAAGGGCGAATGATTTTCAACGGTCCTGCGCTCTTCGGCAAGGATTATTTAATCTGCGTAGGCAAAGGTGCGACACTTGAGATCGGCAGCCGTTCTGGTATCGGCAGCCGCGGTAAAATCGTTTGCCTTGAAAATATAAAACTCGGCGATGACGTCCGCATCAGCTATGAATGCCAGGTCATGGATTCCAATTTCCATCAAATGATCGATACGCTGACAGGCGAAAAATTCCCGATGAATCAAGCTGTCGTCATCGGCAATAAAAATTTTGTCGGCAACCGCACTACGATTCTTCCGGGGACAAAAACACCCGGCTTTTGCACGATTGCCTCGAACAGTGTCGCCAACAAAGACTATACTTCGCTCGGGAATAACATTTTGATCGGCGGCGTGCCTTGTAAGTTATTGCGGCAAAATATTTCGCGCGATTGGGAAGGCGAGCGAAACGATGGAATCTGGCGCGGTTAGACTGTTTTTGTCCAAGTATCGAAATAAATACCGGCGACTTTCATATAATCGTGTTCTTTCTCGATAAAATAGCGCGCGCGTTTCCCGATGGCGACAATCGCTTCGGGATTTTCAATCAGATAAGTCAGTTCACCCACAATAGCAT
>JAEWLD010000327.1 GCA_023393485.1 Bacteroidota bacterium | reverse complement strand
TAAACGTCGGCATCAAAACAAACGAAACGTTCTATAACCTGACCACCAATACATCTAACGGTGCAAAAGGAATCAGCGTGGTCGACGGCTTCCAACTGACGGTTTCAAATAATCTTTCACTGCTAAGTGGCGATTTAAGGCTGACTGGCGAAGCACAACTCATGCAGGCCGGAACAGCGCCAAACCCGAGCGCGGGCACAGGGAAACTGTTACGCGACCAGCAAGGCACAAAGAGCAGTTTCAATTACAACTATTGGGGATCGCCTGTCAGCGTTGACAATGTCAATTACTCAATTGCCGGAGTTTTGCGCGATGGGACAGATGTGATAACCAATCCGTTTAATCCAGGCCTGATTACATTCGGCACGGGTGCATACTTCGCCGATGGCGTGGCAACAACTCCTATTAAAATCAGCGAAAGCTGGATCAACAAGTACACGCTTTTAAGCAATGAATATTTTGCGTGGCAATACATCGGAAGCACCGGCAATGTCAAAATCGGTGAAGGCTTTACAATGAAAGGCACCGACGGTTTTGCCTCAATCACGACGCCGCAGAACTATGTTTTTGCGGGCAAGCCAAACAACGGAACAATCAACCTGAGCATCGCAGTTGGGCAAAGTTATCTCATCGGCAACCCTTATGCATCGGCTCTTGACGCCAATCAATTCATCAAAGACAACATCAAAGATGGCGGAAATGCAGCGGTCAACTCATTTAACGGCGCGTTGTATTTCTGGGATCATTTTGGCGGACATACGCACATTTTATCGCAATATGTCGGCGGATATGCCACTTATACGCTGATGGGCGGCGTGGTGGCTATTGCCAACAGCCCGCTCAATATCAACGATGGCTCGATGGGTTCGAAAGTGCCAAAACGTTACATTCCGGTCGCACAGGGATTCTTCATCAACACCAATGTTGACCCGTCATTGCTGGCAAACAATCCAGGATTGACATCGCCGGTCACCGGCGGACCGATCGTGTTCAAGAACTCGCAACGCGTATTCAGGACTGAGTCGCCGGTAAATTCGGTGTTTTTTAGAAATGCAACCGCGTCTACACCTGAAACCGGTGAAGATACAAGACCTAAAATCAGGCTTGTATTTGTTTCGCCGGCCGGGGTTTACCGCCAGATTCTGGTTGGTGCCGATGCCAACGCTTCCGATGGATTTGATTTGGGTTATGACGGCCCGATGATCGACATCAGTGCCGATGACATGTATTGGCAGGTCGCCGATGGAAAACTGGCAATCCAGGCCGTTTCGGATTTCGCGCCAGACCGGATTATTCCTATCACGCTGAAATCAAACGCTGGCGGCACGGCTGAAATCAACATCAACAGCCTCGAAAATATCGGGGACGAAACCAACATTTACCTGCATGACAACCAAACCGGATTGTATCACGACCTCAAAGCTGCCCCATTCGCTATAGCCCTGACACCTGGCGAACACCCGAACCGTTTCACGCTGCGATTTTCGGCTACGGCGCTCGGCATTGGCGAACACAACCTGACCAACGGCTTTGCGGTAACATTCTCAAACCACGTATTGAATATCCGCAATACTGGTGAAAACCAGGTGACTTCAGTCGTGCTGTTCAATATGACCGGACAGGCTGTTGGCAAATGGGATGTGAGTGAGCAGGATCAGCGCAATATCAGCATTCCGATTGAAGGTTTGGCACAGGCCGCGTACATTGTAAAAATAACCTCGGGCGATTCAACCGAAAGCCGGAAAATCATAGTCGATTAAAATAGCACTCCAACAAATGAAAAATCCGTCTTTGCGACGGATTTTTTTTATGTGCTAAGCCATGTCTGCCGTAATATTTCATCTAAATAACAGGTGCAGCGCTTTCAAAGATTCAAAAAAAATCCGCCCAATTACTGGGCGGACTTTTCGCTTTGTCCAGGATAATTATTTTACCAGGGTCATTTCGTCGACGATGTGTTTGGCGCCCGAGAATTTGTCGATCAACCAAAGGACATACCGGATGTCGACATTGATTGTACGCTGTAATTTCGGGTCAAAAATGACGTCGCCGGCCATTGCTTCAATGTTGCCGTCGAAAGCAATTCCGATCAGTTCGCCTTTTCCGTTAAGAACCGGTGAACCCGAGTTGCCGCCGGTGATATCATTGTCCGTAAGGAAATTGACGTGCATTGATCCGTCGGCGTCAAGATACTGGCCGAAGTCTTTTTTCGCATTCATGTCCAGCATACGCTGTGGCAAATCAAACTCCTCGTCGCCTTTTTTGTACTTCTTGACCATTCCGGCCATTGTTGTGTAATTGTTTATCTTGGCATCGTTGCGCTTGTCTGCCGGCAACGAACGAACCTTGCCATAAGTCAGGCGCAATGTCGAGTTGGCGTCGGGATATTTGATCGTACCGATTTTTGATTCGCGCAATCCATCGACGAGCAAACGGAAAGAAGCGCCAAAATCATTTTGGGCTTTGGCAATCTCATCTGATTTCGCCGACAGTTGTTTGAGCAATTCGTCAGACAATTGGTAAAGCGGATCGGCAGCGATCATAGCTTCGCTCGGCGCAGCCAAAAAAGCTTTCATCCGCGCCGGCGACGAGAAAAGGCTCAGTTCGAAAATTCCGTCAACGTAGTTTGTAAAATCGCCGTTGTTGTCTTTGCTGATTTTATCTACGATTGGCGCAATTGCGTAACCCGTTGATTTGGTCGAATACAATTTCAGTTGTGCGGCAAGAATGTCTTTTTCTGCCGGAATGTAGATTTCTTTGAAGAATTCGTCGATCATGTCATTCATATCCGGCTGCATTTCTTTGCGTTTTGCAGCATCGGCCTTGGCATAAGCTTGCAACGGCCTGGCCAATGAACGTGAAACCGTTCCATAAGAACTTGTACGAAGCAATTGCTGAAGATAGTTGTCATGACGCGCTTTCTCGTTGGTCATGCCGTAATATTTGTTGATGGTTGCCACCACATTCCCATACTTGGCTTTATTGGCCGATTGGTTAGCCCACTTGTTGAACTTGGCTTCCTGTGCGGCTTTTGTCTTAGCAGTCTGGAATTTGGTCAGCGCGTCAATCATGCCTTGACGGTTTTTCCAATAGTTTGCGGTCGACGCATATTTTGACGCATACATCAGGCGGACGGCATCGTCCTTATCCATGTATTTTTTCATATTGTCCATGCCGACTTTGGCACCTTCAACCCACGCAGGATAAGCGTATTTCACGTTTTGCTCAATTCCGCCTGCCGGCATCCAACGATTGGTACGGCCCGGATAACCCAAAATCATCGCGAAGTCATTTTCCTTGACGCCTTTGATGCTGACCGGGAGATAATGTTTCGGAGTCAATGGTACGTTTTCGGGCGAATAATCTGCCGGGTTGCCATTTTTATCGGCATAGACGCGGAACATTGAAAAGTCACCGGTGTGGCGCGGCCATTCCCAGTTATCTGTGTCGCCGCCGAATTTACCGACGCTTTCAGGCGGTGTCCCGACCAAACGCACGTCTTTAAAATCCTGATATACGAAATAGTAATATTCGTTGCCCTGAAAGAACGGACGAACGGAGACGGTGTATTTTCCGCCTTCGTTGTTTTCCTTTTCAATCACGGCGATTTCTTTATTGATCGCCGCTTCGCGCTCGGCCTCGGTCATCGATGGGTTGACTTTTGACAAAATCCTTTTTGACACGTCGTCCATCCGAACAAAAAAGCGTACGTAAAGGCTTTTCGGCTTCAATTCATCCTTTCTTGTCTTGGCCCAGTAACCGTCTTTCAAGTGATTGTCTTGCGGAGTTGAAAGCTCGGCGATGGCATCATAACCACAATGGTGATTGGTAAGGATCAGGCCATCTTTTGAAATGATTTCGGCAGTACAGCCGCCGTTGAACTGGACAATTGCGTCCTTGAGGCTGTGATGGTTAATGCTGTAGATTTCTTCGGCTGTGAGCTGCAAGCCCATCTTCTGCATGTCGCGGTGGTTCAATCGTTCGATAAACATCAGGAACCACATTCCTTCGTCTGCACGCATCGGGAATGCCGTCAGGCACAGCGTAAGGAACAAAATGATCTTCTTCATTCTAATTTGAGTTAGTTATACGGATAGTAGTCTGCCCAAAAACGCGTTTGTTACAGAATGCCCACAAAACGCATAGGCGGTGCGAATATACGATTTGAGCGTAGAAAATTGGGTAATTGTGGGTAAATTTTAGTTGCGAGACCTTGCAGGTTTTGAAAACCTGCAAGGTCTACACCCGACTTTCCTATTAATCGTTAAGCATCGCCCAAAGTTTGTCTTTCAACTCCACAAGCCCTTGCTGTGCGACCGACGAAATAAACATGTACGGCACTTCCTTCATTGATTTGTCGAGTTCCCTTTTCATTTCAGCTCTGAGTTCGTCGTCGAGCATGTCGCTTTTTGATATTACGAGCAGTCGTTCTTTATCAAGCATTTCGGGATTGTATTTCTTAAGCTCGTTGACCAGGATATCGTATTCTTTGCGAATGTCAGGCGCATCTGCCGGTACCAGAAACAACAATGTCGAATTGCGTTCGATGTGGCGCAGGAAATAATGCCCCAAGCCTTTTCCTTCGGCCGCGCCTTCAATGATTCCGGGAATATCGGCCATGACGAACGAACGGAAATCGCGGTATTGTACAATTCCCAAATTCGGCTTCAAGGTCGTAAACGGATAATCCGCAATTTTAGGTTTGGCCGATGTCATGACAGACAAAAGCGTCGATTTTCCGGCGTTCGGAAAACCCACAAGGCCAACATCTGCAAGTACTTTCAATTCAAGCACAATGTCTTTTTCCTCGCCTTGCAAACCCGGTTGCGCATACCTTGGCGTCTGATTGGTCGACGAGCGGAAATGCCAGTTGCCAAGACCGCCTTTGCCGCCGAGGGCCACGATTTTTCTTTCGCCGTGCTCGGTAATTTCAAATAGGATTTCGTTGCTTTCCTTATCGCGGACAACTGTTCCGAGCGGCACTTCGATGTATTTGTCTTCGCCGTCGGCACCGGTTGAGCGGTCGCTGCCGCCATCGCCGCCGTGCGTGGCTTTGATGTGACGCGCGAACTTGAGATGGAAAAGCGTCCAAAGTTCTTTGTTCCCGACCAGATAAACATGTCCGCCACGACCGCCATCGCCACCATCGGGGCCGCCTTTTTCTATGAATTTTTCGCGATGCAAGTGCGTGGAGCCTCGACCGCCTTTGCCCGATTGGACGTATATTTTGACGTAGTCTACAAAATTACCTTCTGTCATTTTTCTTCTTCACCCATCATTCGTTAATCAAGATTCAACATTCAAACATTCCGAATGATGATTAACGAATGTCGATTACCGAATGCTGAAGTATAATGCTAGTTTTCTTCCTCGCGCCTGTCGATTGATTTCACGATTACCTTGTCGATTTTCGCGCCGTCCATGTCAAGGACTTCAAATTCAAAACGGTTCCATTGAAGTTTCTGGCCTTCCTTGGGGATGAACGACAATTCGGTCATGATAAGTCCCGAAACCGTGGTCACTTCGTAGTCGTTGATGAGTTCGTCAAGTTCAAAATAAGTCAGAAAGTCGTGCAATGAATAATGCCCGTCAACAAGCCAGGTTCCGTCTTCACGGGCAACGAGCTTGAAATCCTCGCCGTAGAATTCCGCCGCATCCCCAACAAGCGCTTCAAGAATGTCGTTGAGGGTTATAATGCCTTGAAAATCGCCATATTCGTCTGAAACCAGCGCATAGTGGATGCCGCTCGACTTAAAATTCTCAAGCGCTTTGTAAGCCGTCGTGGTTTCCATGATGTACGGCGCTTCGGTCATCAGTTTGGCAAGGTCGAAATCCTTGTCGTCAATGTGCGCAAAAATCGCCTTGAGGTTGACAACGCCATCGATGTCATCGAAATTCTCGCCATACACCGGATAAACCGAATGCAATTCCTTCATCATCAATTCTTTCACTTGCTGTTTGTCGGCGCTGATGGGAAGCATCATCACTGATTTGCGATGTGTCATCAGCGAATTGACTTTTCGGTCGCCGATATGGAACACACGCTCAACGATGTCCTGCTCAATTTCCTGGACCTCGCCGCCTTCCGTGCCTTCCTTGATGATGGCCTTGATTTCTTCTTCGGTCACTTTTCCGTCAGACGACGGTTTGATCATCAATATTTTCAACAAAAATTCGGTCGAAATAGTCAACAGCCAAATGAAAGGCGCTGTGATGATCGAGACAAATTTCATAGGCAAGGCTACGGCCTTTGCGATTTTTTCCGGATAGTTGAGCCCGATGCGCTTTGGCAGCAATTCGCCCAAAACAAGCGAGAAAAACGTCAGGATGATTACGACTGTGCCTACCGAAAGCTGGTGCGAATAAGGCTTGGTCACCGCGAAACCTTCGTAGAACGATTTGACGTCATTGGTAATCGTGTCGCCCGAAAAAATACCGGTCAAAATACCGATCAGCGTAATCCCGATTTGGACCGTTGACAAGAATTTTGTCGGGTTGTTTGAAAGATCCAATGCGGTCTGTGCACCGCTATTTCCTTTTTTGGCAGCGTTTTCAAGACGGTTTTTGCGCGCCGAAATCAGCGCGATTTCAGACATCGAGAATACGCCATTCAATAAAATAAGAAAAAGAATAATGGTTATTTCCATAGTTGTTTCGGCCCGAGCTGATCGATCACGGCACTTAATCGTTCCGTAATTTCAGCGATCTCGCCAATCCCGTTTACAGGGTAGAATTTATTTTGGTTGGTATAGTAATCAATCAAAGGAGCCGTTTTCTCATTGTATTCGCGATAACGGTTCCGGATTTTACTCTCGTCGAGGTCATCCGCCCTGCCACTGGTTTTACCGCGCTCGAGTAGTCGCTGTACAAGGATTTCATCGTCGGCTTCAAGAGCAATCGTGGCAGTGACTTCGGTGCCTTTTGACTCAAGAAATGCATCAAGTGCTTCAGCCTGGCCGATCGTACGCGGATAACCGTCGAACAAAAAGCCTTTTGCGCCGCTGTTTTCATTGACAGCATCAATGAGCATATTGGTCGTGACCTGGTCGGGAACCAAATCTCCGCGGTCAATTATTGCCCTGGCCATTTTGCCGAGCGCTGTCCCCGCGCTCATGTTGGCCCTGAAAATATCGCCGGTAGACAGATGCACGAGGTTGTATTTCTCTTTTAGGAATTCTGCCTGTGTTCCTTTTCCGGCGCCCGGTTTTCCGAATAAGACGATGTTGATCATTACAATGTAAATATGAAGGCGACGCATCGCCGATCTAAATTAATAAATAGTTACTCGCTGAGTTGGTAAATTTCTGGTAAATTCCGTCCGAGCCCATCGTAATCAAGCCCATAGCCGACGATAAATTTGTTTGGGATACGAATGCCTACGTAATCAAGCTTGATGTCTTTTGTGTAAGCGTCGGGTTTGAAAAACAATGTCGCGAACCGCAGGTGTCTGACTTTTTGTTCCTTCAACATTGTTTTGAGCATTTCAATGGTATGCCCGGTATCGACAATATCTTCGATGACGACAACAACGCGGCCTTCCAGATTTTGGTTAAGCCCAATGAGTTGCTTGATTTCGCCGGTTGACGAAGTGCCCTGATACGAAGCCATTTTGATGAAACTCACTTCGCACAGACCGTTATAGTGCTTCATGAAATCTGAAACAACCATGAATGCGCCGTTTAGAATGCCAATGAAAACTGGGGTTTCGTCGCCGAAATCATCTTCGACCTGTGCCGCCATTTGTTTGACGGCGAATTCTATTTCCTCGGCAGATATGAACGGGACAAAATCTTTTTCGTGAAGTCTTATCACTTTTCAGTCAGGTTATAATTTAACTTCGTGGCGGCCACGCGGGACTCGGGTGCAAATATATGGATTAGCATTGAGCCACACATGGTTAAATTTACGGTTTTTTTAGTTAGGTTCAGCGTTTGGGAGTCGGGCGGATCGCATTGGTCAAGTTATGGAATTTTCGGCGTGCGCAAAATTATCCGGATCAGCAAAAAACAACAATTTGTCTAACGTTTGGCATAAAACGAAAGACGATAGTTAATTATCTTGCGTTTCCGGGGTTAAACAAGCCCTTAACCCATACGGGTTTGTCACCTTTTAACATAAAACGACGACGCCAACGCACATTAAAGGCCTATATTTGGTAGCTAACGTTTCTAATAACAAATCTATATGAACGCCGATTTAACTATATTTTATGCCGACGACGATGCAGAAGACCGCGATTTCTTTCGCGAAGTGACCAATATGATAAGCGGTGTCAGATTGTATACTCATGACCATGGAAATGCGCTGCTCGATGCGCTGATGAGCCCGCCGCCTTTGCCGCACATCATTTTCCTTGATTTGAACATGCCCGGAAAGAATGGGTTTGAGGTTTTGCGCGAATTGAAATCAAAGCCTGATTTCCAAGCAATTCCGGTGGTTATTTTTTCAACTTCGAGCGATGAAAAAAACATTTCCCAAAGCCTTGAAATGGGCGCAAGTTATTATCTGCCGAAGCTTGAGAATTACGAATCCTACAAAAAATCGATTCACCATACTTTGTCGATCGACTGGCAAAATTTCAAGCCGACGCGAAAAAACTTTCTCTATACCGCTGCATAAATGAATATTGAAAGCACACCGGCCGGCCAAACTACGCCGGTCGATTTATTTTTGGTACGCCTCAGAAACCAGACCGCGCAGTCGCATAAAGCAGTTGAAACCCTTGCGGTTTCGGCTGCGATTTTATCACCGCAGATAACCCTTGAAAGCTATGCCCGATATTTGGCACTGATGCACGACGTGATTGTAGACACCGAGGAAAATATTTTCCCTATGCTAAAAAAGGTTGTTCCAGACCTTTCAGCGCGCGCCAAACGCAAAAGCATTGAAGCCGACCTGGGGCATTTGCGGTTTGAAAAGTCAACGTTCAAGGCTGTTTTTGGGGATTCTGAAATTTTTTCAGAATCTTTTGCACTCGGGATTTTGTATGTCATTGAAGGTTCGTCGCTCGGTGGGCGTTTTATTTTCAACCATGTTTCAGACCTGCTTGGCGTCGACGAAAATAACGGCGCATCTTATTTCGCCGGCTACGGCAATAAAACGGGCCAACTGTGGAAAATTTTTCTCCGAACATTGACAGCATACGAGGCTCAAAATGCTGCCGGTGATGAAATAATTGACGGTGCCGATTACGCTTTCAAACAGATTCACAAGCACTTTTCACTATATTCGCAGGTATGAAGATAAGGGATATCGTCAACCGCGATCACATCACTTTAACCAACTGCGAACACGAACCGATCCACATTCCAGGCAGCATCCAGCCGCACGGCTTCTTGCTCGGCATCAGGGAAAGCGATTGGAAAATCGATTTTTGCAGCGGGAATGTGATTGGGTTTTTGGGGTTTCCCCACCAGCAAGTGCTCGGAAAGACTTTCCGCGAAATATTTGGCGACAACTGCAGTGACGTGATCAAAAAATATTATGAAAGTCCGGGCTTTCATACTGCGACACCGGTCCATGTCATATTGTTTGACCGTGAGTTTGGCTGTACTATCCACAACAGCAACGGCATTTACATCCTTGAATTTGAGCCATACAGGCCCGATCGCGACAAATTAATCGACGCTTATACCCAGACCATACAGTTCGTATCATACATGAACAACACCAGCACACTCAAGGAATTGTGTGCGTTGGTTGCCGACGGAACACGTGAAATAACAGGCTATGACCGCGTCATGGTCTATCGTTTTGATCAGGAATACAACGGCGAGGTTTTCGCCGAAAGTTGTCGTGAAGATCTGGAACCGTTCCTTGGCCTGCATTATCCGCATACGGACATTCCTGTCCAGGCGCGCCAGTTGTACATGAAAAATTTGCTGCGGCTGATTGTTGATGTCAATTATAAGCCAACCCCGATTTATACTATTGATGACGCCAGCAACAAAAATCTTGACTTAAGCCTTTCAACACTGCGAAGCACATCGCCGATCCACGCTGAATACCTCAACAACATGGGCGTTGGCGCGACTTTAACCATTTCGCTGATTCACCGCGACAGGCTTTGGGGTTTGATTGCCTGTCACCATTATTCACCAAAAAACCTGACGCCCGAAATCAAGCTCGCGGCTCAGCTTCAAGGGCAATTCATCACCTCGCAAATTGATGTCCGCCAATCCAACGAAGAGTATGAAATTGCGCGGAAAACAAACGTCGCCCTCGAAAAACTCAACTCATTTAATCTGCCACCGGTTTCCGAATCGTTTAAGATTATCAGCATCAGCCCCGATTTGCTGAAGCTTTGCAATGCCACAGGCGTTTCAATCTGCATTGGCGACAAGATTTACAAAAATGGGATTACACCGCCCGATAATGACATCGTACTTTTGTCGAAATGGTTTCTCGGATATAGTAATGATTCTTTTTTCCATACTGATAAACTGGTCAATTTCATTCCGGATCTGGGCAGGATCTGCGTTTACGTTTCAGGTGTGATCTGCCATTCGCTTTCGAGTGGAAACAGCATTATCTGGTATCGACCTGAGACGCACACCGAAGTCCATTGGGGCGGCGACCCGAACAAGGCGATTATTCGCGATTCAAACGGATTGCACCCGAGAAACTCGTTTAACCTCTGGAAACAGATCGTCAAGAACCGAAGCAATCCGTGGCTTCAGCCCGAACTCAATGCGGCCGCCAATTATGCGCATAGTTTGCAGAAGCAAATTTCGATGAAACTGCTCAGCGATGAGGAGGAAAAATACCGAAATCTAAACGAAATCCTCAAAGAAACCAATGCCGAACTTGAAAACATCAACTGGATTTCTACCCACGACCTTCAGGAACCTTTGCGGAAAATCCAGCTCATCGGGTCGCGTTTGCTTTCCAAGGAAGACGAAAATTTCTCGGCGACGGCAATTGATGGCTTGACGCGCATACAGACATCGGCAAACAGGATGCAGACCTTGCTGGTCGACATTTTGAAATATACGCGCATCAAGCATACTGAAGCCGCGTTTGAAACTGCCGACCTCGATGCGATTCTCAATGAAACACTGGGTGAATTAAAAGAAATGCTGATGGAAAAAAATGCGTCGATATCACACGACACGCTTCCTGAAGTTACCGGCATCCCGTTTTTGCTCAAACAGCTTTTCTCTAACATTTTGCTCAATTCGTTGAAATATGCAGCGGATGAAAGGCCGGCCGAAATCGTCATTACCGCGTCCGAAAATCCTCAACCGGCGCCGGTGATGCGAAACAGGATGTGCTGGAAAATCAGTTTTTCCGACAACGGAATCGGTTTTGACCCGCAGTATGCCGACAACATTTTCAATATTTTTACAAGGCTGCATGCGCACGCCGAATATAAAGGTTCGGGCGTCGGACTTGCGTTATGCCGGAAAATCATGCAGACTCATGGCGGACATATCACGGCAGAAGGGCAACCGGACAACGGAGCAACGGTCACGCTTTATTTCCCATGCGATTTCAATGGACAGACTTCTGTTTAAAAACATTGCAGAAAGCAATGCCAGCCGGAAAAGCCGCGATGACAACGCCGCAGACGTAATAAACCGGAGGCTGTCTGACGATTTGATCACATTGGCACTCGACGTCACTGACCAAAATCATTTTAAGGCGTGCTGGATTCTCGAACGTGTTCTTGAAAAAAACCTGCAATTTTTGAGTCCGCGGCTGACCGACTTTTGCGATAATCTGCCGAATTGGAAACATGACAGCGCACTGCGCTCGGTCTCAAAAATCTGTATGCTGTGTGCCCAACAGGCGAATGCCCAGCCCGATTTTTTGTCACCTGACCAAATCGTGCAAATTACCGAAGCGAGTTTTCAATGGCTTATCGCCGAGGAAAAAGTCGCCGCAAAGGCCTATGCAATCCACACATTGTTTGAGACCGGCAAACGCCTGGATTGGGTCTACGATGAATTGGTTCCGATCTTACAGCACGGATTTCCCGATCATTCGCCGGCATATAAATCTGCAGCAAGGCAGGCTTTATCAAAAATCAAGCGCTGATTTATTACTTCTTTAAGACGGCCGCGAATTTCATTTCCGTAAATTTAAGTCACTAATACTGACATTATGGAAACCAACAAAAACAATTATTCGCGCGAAGGCATGCATGAAGGCAACCCCGGAAACATCGATCCGGATGACCGGTCGTATAGAGAACCGGCCAAAACCATTCACCAACGTGAGCGGTTAGAAATCAAAGAAAGTGGTTTCGGGCGCGACCAAGGCCAGATTCCTGCCGATGAGCATATTGAACGGTTCACCCAAATTAAAGGCCACGGCACGCAGTTCGGCAGCGATGACATGGAGCAAACCTTTGCGAAGGAATTCGACACCGACGATTTCAAGCGTGTTGATGAGCGTGACAATGGCGACAGCAGTGACGACTGGGATGCCGAGCGCAGCAGGACCGGACGACATAAATAGCTTTTTTCGAACCACTGCCCAAGACCGGACTGCTTCGCCTTTCCCAGAATAAAGCGGTAAACCAAAGCCTGCGCCAATACTTTTTTTGGCTCACTTACCTAAATGCGATCTACGATGTCATTCAAATAAAAAAGCCCTTCGCTACGCGAAAGGCTTTGTGCCCAAGACTGGACTCGAACCAGCACACCCGAAGGCGCTGCGACCTGAACACAGTGCATCTACCAATTTCGCCACTTGGGCATTCAGGAGCGCAAAACTACTAATTATTTAGTATGCGATGCAAGCAACCACGAAATTATTTTAAATCGCGTGAGACAATTCGCTGATGCGTTGCAAGGCGGTTTCCCATTTTCGGTTCATTTCATCATACATGTAATCGCCCATATCGACCGAAACCGACAGTATTGTCTTGTCGCCATCGCCTTCCAGACGATAGGTTTCTTCGGCGCCTTTGTACTGTTTGGCCAAATCGCTGTCATAATCTTCGGTACCGTTTATGACAAAGCCTTCATAAACGAACTGTAATTTCTCATATGGTTTTTTCCGTGCAATTCTACCGACGATACCATTGTTGGTTTTGTCGGTAAAAATCACTTTGTGCCCTTCAATCCAATCGGTTTTCGCCGTAGTGCCTTCACTGAATAGCGAGTACCAATCTTTATTGTAAGTATCTTCAAGCAACACGGCCCAGACTTTTTCCTTGGGTGCCGATATTTCAATTTCTTTTTTGATGGTTTTCATTTTATAGCGGTTTAGGTTAGTCATATTTCAGTGCCGGATAACCGAGCAGCCGGCGCCACAGGGCGATTTGTCCGATGCAGTTTGCCTCACGGTAAATCATGAACGTAAAAAATTCGCAATGCGAAAATTTCATGTCAGGCATATCCTTAAACTCTATGATACTGTCGAGTTTTTCCGATGACACATCCGTCATGATGCCGCGCAGCACCGGCGAAATTTTGTCCCAATCCTTTTCAAACTCAGACAGCGGCGGATATTGGACATTTTCCTGGATGCCTTTGTGGTTGGCGAAAAGTTCGTGGGCGAATTGCTGCATCTCCGCGCCGAACATCTTAGCCATTTCGAAACGTTCCTCAACAAGGCTTCCTGCGAGCCATGACACGTGATTGGCTTGCGTGCCCAACCGATTGTGCGCCGCATCGGGCGTAATGCCGACTATAGCGCGTTTAAAGTATTCGGTGTGCATGTCATACAACGCGACAAGCGATTCCATGCGGCTGTCGGCAACGTTGATCCGTTCCATGATTTATTTGGTTTAGATGAAGATTAAAGTTACGCAAAGAGCGCAGAACTAAATTGCGCATTAAGGCAATTTTAAGGCATTTGCAACAAAATTCCCACGTCGCAAAACCGCCAAATTGGTTATCTTTGTGCCAGACAACAACACAATGGACTATTTTTCTTCGGACTTTACGCTCGGCATCCTCGGCGGCGGCCAACTTGGCAAAATGATGCTTTATGACACGCGCAAATTTGACATTAAGACGGTGGTTCTTGACCCGAGCGACGAGGCGCCGTGCACATTGGCCTGCAATAAATTTTATCAGGGCGATTTGATGGATTTTGAGACCGTTTATGAATTTGGCAAAAAAGCCGACGTGGTAACTTTTGAAATTGAGCACGTCAATGTTGCAGCGCTTGAAAAGCTTGAATCCGAAGGCGTGAAGGTTCATCCGTCTGCTGCCT
>JAEWLD010000320.1 GCA_023393485.1 Bacteroidota bacterium | reverse complement strand
TTCGTTATCCTTTTCGGTTGATTCAGTTGGGCGTTCATCGGCGTGGTGGAATCCGGAAACGGTTTTTACGAAATCCTTGGCGCTGCTGTCTGAATACGCCTGGTCATTGATGTTGTATCTTTCTATTAATTCTTTGCTTCCGTCGTGCTTCGGGAATGCATTGGGCTTTTGATTATTTTCCATAAATCCACTGGTTTGGGTTAGAATAAAAAGAGGCTTTTATCCCTAAAAGCCTCTTACTCAAAAAATCACGAAGTGAGAACAAAAATTCAAATTACGGCAGCTATCCCTGCGCGCGTTTTTTCACCTTGGTGGTATCTTTAGCTTTTAACACGTTTTTTGGCTTCGGCACAGGCTTTTCGTGATCCTGTGTTTTTACGGCATCCATCGTTTTTAAATCGGATTCCTTTTGTATCTGCCGGTTGACCGACGTCGTATCTTTATCTGCAGACATTACCGGTGTCTTGTCGTTCTGTGCAGAAACTACGCCTGCAGCCAGCATCGGTAATGTGTAGAGCAGCATTTTCATGGCTTAGACCATATCGTCAAATTGGCGCAGGTATTCGTGGAATGATTTACCGGTCGCTTTATAGAATGCTTCGTATGAATCCTCGTCATTTTCATCGATAGCCTGGATAGATTCAAAGGCATCCACGAAATCATCAACGGATGCATTTCCCACAAAATAGCGCGACGGGTTCTGATGGCTTAAAATCTCGTTCATAGGTCAAACATTTAGGGATGAAATGTTTACCAAATTTCAGAAATAAAACCAGCGGCTTTTTACAAGATTTTAAGTTTGCTTTATATTATTTCCATAAAAAAACCGCCAGATGGCGGTTTTAGTCTTTAGTTTTCCGATGCCTATTCGGGTTGCACCTTTTCGCCGCGCCATTGCATCATACCGCCGGCCAGGTTAAAAGTGTGCAATATTCCAAGCTGGTTCATAATTGAACAGGTTTGGGCACTACGGCCGCCAGCTTTACAATACACATAATAATTTTTGTCCTTGTCAAGGGATTTCAGTTTGTCAAGAAATTGCGGGCCGGTGTAAAAATCAGCGAGAATCGCGTTCGGGATAATGCCTTGGTCCCATTCTTCGGGTGTCCTTACATCGAGTATCACCGCATTGTCATCGTGGGCCAGTTGTTCTGCCCACTGTTGTTGTGTCAAATCCATAATTAACTTTTAATCGAACAGCCGATGGCCTTTGTTTCTTTAACGTAAATTTCTTTTCCGTTGAGTAAAGCGTCAACCGCATTTTCAACATATTTTTGGGTGACTGCCGATTCGTCCTCATAATTGTCGTCAATTGCGCCGATGTATCTAACGACGTTGCCCTTATCGGTTTTCTCCAGCAGATAAACGTGCGGTGTTTTGGTCGCGCCGTACTTTGGGTAGATTTTCTGGCCGTCATCAAAAAGGTACGGAAATGTGAATCCCTTTTCCTTCGCCCGGACTTTCATCAGCTCAAAACTGTCTTCTTTCGCGGCGGCCGGATTGTTTGGGTTGATCGCAATAACCGGATAGCCTTTGTTACTGTATTTTTTGTCGAGCGCGATGATCCGGTCTTCGTAAGCCTTCGCAAACGGACAATGATTGCATGTAAATATCACGATGAAACCTTTGGCTTTACCGTAATCCTTGAGCGATACCATTCGGCCATCCACATTTTTCAGGCTGAAATCAGTCGCGACATCGCCGATCTTATAACCGTTCCCGGCCGGAACCGTAAACGCGCAAAGGGCGGCCAATACCAACAGCGCGGCTGCATACTTTAGCTTTTCCATAATCAGTGTATTAAAAATTGTTTGACTTCGTTTTCGAGTTCGGCTTCAGTAAAACTGCGTTCGTAAAAATTGCGTCCGCTCGTCGAATAGATGACAGTCGCCGGCAGCGCGCCCGACCATTCGGGATCGACTTTCGAAATCCAGGCATTGGCATCGGGCTCATGCAAATGAATCACTTCGGATTGCAGTTTCTTTCGTTTGATAAACGGTAACAGATTGCTTTCGACCTGTTTGTTCATGTCAAGGCTGACAAGCAAAACTTTTACCTTTTGATTTTTGAATTTTGTTCCAACCGATTCAAAATACGGCAATTCTTTTACGCATGGTGCGCACCAGGTCGCCCAAAAATTGATTACATAAACCGAGTCGCTTTTTGTAGTGAGCTTTTCTTCGAATTGCTTGAAGTTGTATGTGTAGACAGTAACGCCGTCTTTTGACCGCGCATAGGGCTTTCCGGATTGCGCAAATGCCGAAAGACCGAAAAACACCAATAAAATCAATACCTTTTTCATCGTCAGTTGGAAGCTAAAGGTAGCCATTCGTAACAGCCGATTTTTCTTTTAACAAAAAAATAACAATCACATTTGTATATACAAACAATATCTTGTACATTTGTACCCACAAATTTTGTAATTACAGATGACAATCGAAGAAGTGATCAAATCGACATCCCAAATGCCGCAGGCGCGCCGCACCGTGCTCAATATCATGTATACGCAAACTGTAATGGCTGAACAATTTCTTGAACTGATGAAGCCCTACGACCTGTCGGGCGAACAATATAACGTGCTGCGAATCCTTCGCGGGCAAAAGGGCACGCCGGCCAATATGTCAACCATCCAGGAACGCATGATCGCAAAAAGCAGCAACACGACGCGATTGATAGACAAACTATTGCTCAAACAGCTTGTCACGCGCGAAGTCTGCCCTGACAACCGCCGCAAAATGGAAATCCTGATTACGGCAAAAGGCCTGGCCTTGCTGGCTGAGCTCGACCCAAAAGTCGACGCGCATGAAAATCGGTTCGCAGAAAATCTTTCAACCGGTGAAATGGAACAGCTGAACACTTTGCTTGAAAAATTTCGCAGCCACATTCACTGAGATTAATAATCAATTCAACAAATAATTAATTTAACCCTTTTTAAAACTATTTTTTAAGTAATGAGAAATCTTAAGACATTCGCAATCGCATTATTCACAATCAGCACATTGGCGGTCAGCGCACAAACCAAAAAAGTCAACGTCGAAAAAAGTACGATCAACTGGGTCGGTAAAAAAGTCACGGGCCAGCATACTGGAACGGTCAAGCTTCAGGACGGCGCGTTGGTTTTCAAATCAAACAAATTGGCCGGAGGCAGCTTCAACGTGGATATGAACTCAATTGAGGTTACCGATCTCAAGGCCGGCCAAGGCAAGGAGAAACTCGAAGGCCATTTGAAGAACGACGACTTCTTCGGCACTGAAAAATATCCGACTGCCACATTGGACTTCAAAAAAATCGCTGCCAAAAAGAACAATACCTATACTGTTACTGCCGATCTTACGGTCAAGGGCAAAACAGCTCCGGTGACTTTCGATCTTGTGGTTTCAGGTAACACTGCGACGACCAATTTCAAGATCGACAGGACAAAATACGACGTCAAATACGGTTCAGGCAGTTTCTTCTCCGGCCTTGGCGACAAGACCATCGATGACAATTTTGACATCAGCGCCACAATCGTCTGGTAAATTCAAAATGCTTTATCAAAACCCGGGGTAATCTCCGGGTTTTGTTTTTTATATTCGCTGCATGAAAGTTTTGGTCATTGACAATTACGACAGCTTTACGTTCAACCTCGTTCATTATCTCGAGGATCTGGGCGCCGAAGTAACCGTCCTGCGCAACGACGAATTCGATTTATCAGAAGCCGGACCGTTCAGTAAAATCCTTCTTTCGCCAGGGCCGGGAATCCCGGATGAGGCCGGATTGCTCAAACCGCTGATCGCCAAATACGCGGCAACAAAAGACATTCTCGGAATCTGTCTCGGCCAACAGGCAATAGCCGAGGTTTTCGGCGGCAGCTTGGTCAACCTCGACAAAGTACATCACGGCGTCGCTACAAATATCACGATCATTGCCGATGATAAATTGTTCAACGGCTTACCGAAAACATTTGAAGTCGGCAGATATCATTCATGGGCGGTTTCCAGGCAGTTGCCCGATACATTGATTGCGACGTCGGTTGACGACCACGGTGAAATCATGTCACTTCGCCACACGCATTTCAACATACGCGCAGTCCAGTTCCATCCTGAAAGCGTACTGACGCCGCTCGGCAAACGGATTCTGGCTAATTGGCTCGTTCGATAAAACGTTAAGTTTTTGTTAAACCGAAAATTAAACAATCGTTTAATTTAAACGTTTGTTTAATTTTGTGCCCGATTTTAGCAGGAGATTTTATGACTACGGAATTCAACGACAAACAACTCAAGATTTTACAGACCGCCGAAAAACTTTTTGCCGAAAATGGTTTTGACCGCACGAGCGTACGCGACATTGCCAGGGAAGCAAACGTCAACATTGCGATGATTTCGTATTATTTCGGTTCGAAGGAAAAAATGCTCGAGGCATTGATGATTTCACGCATGGCCGATTTGAAACTGCAGTTGACCAATCTTGCCAATGAAGATTTGTCGCCACTCGAGAAAATTGAAAAGCTGATTGAAATTTACATCGGACGCATCTGCAACAACCGCGGGATTTACAAAATCATGTATTTCGAACTGAGCAACCAGCAGCGCACGGCGAGTGTCGGGGTTTTCTCCGAAATCAAAAAGAGCAACCTCGAACAGATCACCAAAATAATACGCGAGGGCCAGGACAAAGGCATGTTCAACAAAAATGTCAATGTTCCGCTGATTCCGACGACCATTGTCGGGACGTTTTTCCATTTCAACCTCAACAGCGCATTCTATATGGAATTGCTCGGCATGAAAACCGACGCCGAACTCGAACGCTATATTAAGACTGATCTAACCAAGCATATCCAACAAACCATCAAAGCCCTTTTGCTCCATGAGAATTAAATTGTCATTGCTGCTTTTCCTTGGAGGAATGGCGGCCAACGCCCAACAAATCAGCCTGCCGCTCAACGAAGCGGTGCAAATGGCGGTTTCAAAAAGCAATGCGACGAACCTCGCCCAAACCAAGGTCAAAACCAAAGGTTACGAGCTTGAAACCGTCAAAAACAACCGCTACCCTGACGTCAAGGTTTCGGGACAATACCTGCGGCTGACCAATGCCGACGTCAAACTGCGCTCGTCCGGCGAATCAAATGCTGACCCGAATGCCGAACCGCAATCTTCGCCGAAAGTCAACAGGCTCGCGCTCGGACAGGCAAATGTTGCGATGCCGATTTTTTCCGGGTTCAAGCTTAGAAACAGCATCAAAGCATCCGAAAATATCTATCGCGCGGAAAAATCGACCGCCGAATTCACCACTTCGCAAACCATTTTGCAAGTCGTTGAGCTTTACGGCGATTTGTACAAGGCACAGCGCGCAGTCGAGCTTTTAAAGGAAAGCCTCAAAAGCAGCAACGAACGCGTCCGCGAATTTACCGATGCGATGGACAACGGGCTTGTTGCGCGAAACGACCTGCTCAAAACGCAGTTGCAGGCATCAAAAACGCAACTATCGCTTGACGAAGCCGAGCGGAATGTCAGGTTGCTCAACTATGAACTTGTGACTTTGCTGAAATTGCCGGCCAATACGGAAATCGTCGTCAGCCCGGACAACATCGACAAAGATCTGTTTTCAAAAACAGTAGCGACCGAAGCCGACGCGCTCCAAAAACGCAAAGACCTCGAAGCATTGCGATTTGACCGAAACGCGGCCCAAGCGAACATTAAAGTCGCCAAAAGCGGTTATTTCCCGTCGCTGTCACTCACCGGTGGTTATGTTGCGCTTGATCTGCAAAATGTGGTGAATGTGACCAATGCGATGAATGTCGGGGTAGGCTTGTCATACAACCTGAGTTCGATTTTCAAAAACGGCAAAGAAGTCAAGGCAGCAAAAAATCGTGCAAAAGAGCTTGAATTGCAGGAAGCGATACTGACCGACCAAATCAAAACCCATATTACCGAGGCGCGCGAAAACTACGAATTGTCACTCAAACAGGACGCGGTTTACACCGATGCGGTGAGCCAGGCCGATGAGAATTACCGCATCGTAAAAGACAAATATGACAACGGGCTTTCCGACACGAATGATTTGCTTGAAGCCGATGTTGAAGATTTGTCGGCCAAAATCAACCAGGCGTACGCCAAAGCCAATGTAATCCTCAAATATTACGAATGGCTTGAAGCTTCAGGCCAACTCGCCGAATCATTTAATCTGACCAAAAACTAAATATCCCGATGGAAAAGCCAACAGCAAAAGAAAAGAAAAAAACGAACAAGAAGTTCCTGACCATATTCGCCATATTGATTCTCGTCGGCGGCAGTTACGGGATATACAAATATGTCCACTCGCTCGCACACGAGGAAACCGACGATGCGCAGATTGAAAAGAACATGACGCCGATCATTCCACGCGTGGCCGGTTACGTTTCAAAAGTTTATGTCAAAGACAATGACTTCGTCAAAAAAGGCGACACTTTGTTTACGATAGACAACAAAGATTACCTGGTCAAAGTCGAAGAAGCGAAAGCCGCATTGACCGGTTCGGAAAGCGGCTATGCGGCGGCGACGGCCGATATCGGTACTGCCCAGGCCAATGTATCGGTTTCTGAAGCAAATGTACAATCTGCGGCGGGCAACATTGAAAATGCCAAAATCAGGCTCAAACGCGCCACCGACGATTTTAACCGTTACGCTAATTTGTACAAGAACCATTCGATCACTGCCCAGCAATATGAACAGGCTGAAGCCGCAAAACTCGAAGCGCAGAACCAACTGCGGATCTTGCAGGAGCAGCAACGTGCAACGACTTATCAAAAATCTGTGGCGGCAGCCAGGACAAACGTCTCGGGCAAGCAATCTGATGTGGCGGCAGCCAATATCAAAAAAGCACAGGCTGTCCTTGATGCGGCGCAATTGAACCTCAATTACACTTATGTATTGGCGACGATGGACGGCCAGGTTTCAAAAGTGAGCCTGCAACCGGGCCAATTCGTTCAGCCGGGCCAATCACTGTTTTATATCATCAACAATACTGAAACCTGGGTTGTGGCCAACTTTAAAGAAACCCAACTCAATAAAATGACCATTGGTCAGCCGGTTTCAATCAAGGTCGACGCTTATCCCGATATCGAGTTTAATGGTACGATCGCTTCATTTTCACCGGCAACCGGTGCGCGATTCTCTTTGTTGCCGCCTGACAACGCCACCGGCAATTTTGTAAAGACGGTACAACGACTTCCTGTAAAGATTGTTTTGACGGCGAAGAACGATGCGGATAAGATGAAACTGCTTCGGCCGGGAATGAATGCGGAGGTTGACGTTCATTTGAAATAGGCTCGCGTCCGTAGGACATAAACGAAATTTGTGGTTAGGATAAACCCCGCAGGTTTTGAAAACCTGCGGGGTTTCCAAACCGAATCGACAGCCTACCCAATTATCAATTAATTATCGAAATAATTTATGGCAGCAACTGCTACAACCGGTCACGACGACCTCGTCGAATACGGATTCCGCCGCGTCATCATCACAATCACGGCGGTCATGTGCGCGTTACTCGAAATTGTAGACACGACCATCGTCAATGTTGCGCTGACTGATATGCGCGGCAGCCTCGGCGCTACGCTAACCGACGTCGCCTGGGTAATTACCGCTTACGCCATCGCGAACGTTATCGTCATTCCAATGACCAGCTGGCTTTCGCAGCAATTCGGCCGGCGGAATTACTTTGCCGTATCAATCATCATTTTTACCGTTGCGTCATTTTTATGCGGCAACGCAACAAACATCTGGGAATTGGTTGCCTTCAGGTTTATCCAGGGCTTGGGCGGCGGCGCGCTGCTGGTGACGGCACAAACCATTATTACGGAAAGTTACCCGGCGGCCAAACGCGGCATGGCGCAGGCCATTTACGGCATGGGCGTGATTGTAGGGCCAACGCTTGGCCCGCCGCTCGGCGGTTATTTGACCGACCATTTTTCATGGCCTTATATCTTTTATATCAACATTCCGCTTGGGATTATCGCGACTTTCTTGACGTTGAGCTATGTCAAAAGCCCAAAATATTCGGAAAAACTCAAATCACATCAGGTCGATTGGTGGGGAATTGTCTTCTTGGCATCGTTTATTGGTTCATTGCAATTTGTGCTTGAACACGGCCAACAAGACGATTGGTTCAATGACAGTACGATTGTTTTCCTGAGTATTTTATCGGTTGTCGGGTTGTTGGCGTTCATTTGGCGCGAAATGGTTTACGACCATCCAATCGTAAACCTCAAAGTCCTAAAAGACGGCAATTTGCGGATTGGGACCTTCATGTGTTTCATCCTCGGATTCGGGCTTTACGGATCGACGCTGATCATCCCGATTTACACCCAGCAAATACTCGGCTGGACTGCCACCGACGCCGGGCTTTTATTGATTCCGGGCTCAATCACGACCGCATTCATGATGCCGATTGTGGGCAACCTGATTCAGAAAGGCGTGCCGCAGGCGTATTTAGTTTCGGTCGGTTTTGCGATTTTCTTCATTTTTACTTTTTGGATGCACAACGTGATGACGCCCGATACCGGAGTCGAACATTTGTTCTGGCCGCTGATTATGCGCGGCATCGGCCTCGGGCTGCTGTTCGTCCCAATTACGACTATGGCGCTTTCGACACTAAAGGGCAAAAGCATTGGCGAAGGCGCGGCTTTCACCGGAATGATGCGGCAATTGGGCGGTTCATTCGGGATTGCGATCATCACGACCTATATTACGAGAATGAGCCAGGAACACCGCGTTGATCTGGTCGCGCACCTTGACAGTTCGAAGCTCGAAGTCCAAAGCCGCGTGTCCCAGATGCAGCACGCTTTTATGGCAAAAGGATTTTCATTCAACGAATCGCTGAACAAGGCATATCAGGCACTTGACTTTTCGGTCATGAAACAGGCAACGGTCATGTCTTATATGGACATTTTCCTTTGGCTGGGCGTGATGTTCGCCTGTTGTATCCCGATCATGCTATTGATTAAGAAAGGCAAGACAAAAGTCAGCATGGAAGACGCAATGCATTGATAAATTATTGGAATTCAAAACGATAACATAAATTTAATATTGCAAAAACCGCTGCCGAATTTAAATTTTCCCTATATTTGATTCCCTTGAAAAATTTTCGTCTAACCAAAATGATTCGGATATGGGATTTTTCGGAAACAAAACCAAGCTGCTGCTTGAGCATTTCAGGAAGAAAAGCGAATATTATTCGACCGGCCTGAAGAAGGAAATCGACGAGCAATTCGACGAACTCAAATCGGATTACGAAGAAAACAGTTCCGTTGTACCTGAGTTCAATGAATTTGTACAAACCATCAAATCAAAATTGGCAGCCGCCGAAATCAGCAAGCTCGAGGAATTTTCATCCCGATTCGCCAAGGTGAACCGAACCGCCAGAAACGGTGTGGACGCCATGTGGGAATTGTCGCATAACCAGCGCAAGCTTATTTCCGAAAGCCAAATGGATTACCAGGAATTTGAATACCTGTTTAAATAAAAAATCCCGTCTCAATGACGGGATTTTTGTTTTGCATTAACTTCTGAGTTTTTTCGCGATTCCTTTCGGAATGCCGTCCTTGTGCAAAAGGATTCCGGTAGATTTAAGCTGTACGAACGCTTTTGTCACATAAAGATAACCCTTGAAGTCATTGGTTTCGCCCCACGAGTTTTTAACTTTATAATACTCTTTCCCTGTTTGGTCTTTGGCGATTCCGACGATTTGCATCGCATGGTCATCGGTGGTTTTTTGGGTGTAAATGCCTTCGAGCCGCATGTCTTCGGTGACCTTTTTTTCAACGATCGGACCGTCGAACATTGATTTCTTTTGTTCGGCTGTGATATTGTTGAGATCCATATCAGGCACTTCGGCTACGCCGTTTCTCCAGCTGAAATACGGCTCCGATACATCAGACGACCACGCGATCGTATAGCCTTTTGCAAGTGCGTTGTCAATGATTTCGGTCAATTCGGCCATCGGGACATTGTAGACTTTTTCATAGCTCCAGTTGTCTGAAAACGGCAACAAAATCCTTTCGTAATAACGATTATCCTTAAACGACGAAAACTCTACGTAATCATCCGGATTGATCCCGACCACGTCTTTTGAAAATGTCTGCGGCGTATAAGTC
>JAEWLD010000312.1 GCA_023393485.1 Bacteroidota bacterium | reverse complement strand
ACATTCGACGTTTGACTTTCGACTTTCGACTTTTGACTTTCGACTAATGAACTTCACCAAAACCACAGAACAATCTTCCAGGTACGGGCAACTCGAGCAAATGCCGGTAAGTGACTTGCTGGCCAATATCAACAATGAAGACAAAACCGTTCCGCTGGCCGTCGAGAAAGCGCTGGCGCATATTGAACTGTTGGTTTTACAGGTTGTTGAAAAACTGCGCGACGGCGGGCGTTTGTTTTACATTGGCGCCGGAACTTCCGGAAGATTGGGTATTGTCGACGCATCGGAGTGTCCGCCTACGTTCGGCGTGCCGGTCGATTTGGTCAACGGAATCATTGCCGGCGGCGACAAAGCCATACGCCGTGCGGTTGAAAATGCCGAAGACGACATCGAGCAGGCCTGGAAAGATTTACAAGAGCACGGCATTTCAGAAAAAGACATCGTGATTGGCATTGCGGCATCGGGCACGACACCATATGTGATTGGCGGCCTTGAAAAATGCAATGAAAACAACATTGTCACCGGGTGTATCACTTGCAATGAAGGCAGCCCGCTTGCACTGACCGCGCGTTTTCCGGTTGTTGTCGTTGTCGGGCCTGAATTTGTCACCGGAAGTTCGCGAATGAAAGCCGGCACTGCGCAGAAACTTGTGCTCAATATGATATCGACCGCAGCGATGATCCAACTCGGCCGCGTCAAAGGCAATAAAATGGTCGATATGCAACTTTCAAACAACAAACTCGTCGACCGCGGCGTACGGATGATTATGGGCGAGATTCCTGTGTCTTATGAAGATGCGGCGGTTTTGCTTAAAAGATTCGGTAGCGTACGGAAAGCAGTCGATAATTACAATCCCGATAAATTTAATCTCTAATTATCAATTGTCAATTATCAATTGTCAATTTAAATAAAATGCCTACAGACAAAGAAATCCTCAACCGCGGGCTCAAATACGCCGTAATCGCACTGCCGATGTTTTTCATCGGGCCGAGCGCGATCTACAACGCATTCCAGAACCAGAAACACAGCTTATTTATTCCGGTACTGGGGTTCGGCATTATTGTTTGCATGATGGCCGTAATTTTTTTATTTCGCGCGCTCAAAACGATAATGAAAAGCCAGACCGACCAATGATGGACGAATTCATTTATATCGACAAGACGTTTGAAAGATTAGTACAATTTGATGCGCATGTCAGCAACCGCGAATTTGACCATTGCACTTTTGTCAATTGCGAATTTTCGAATGCTGTTTTTTCCGATTGTACCTTTATTGACTGCGATTTTGAAAACTGCAATCTGTCTATGGCAAAACTGCCGAAATCCAGGCTGCAGACCGTCGTTTTCAAAGATTGCAAATTGCTCGGGATCAGGTTTGACGAGTGCGATGATTTTTTGTTTGACGTTGATTTTTTCGGTTCAACACTTGATTATTCGTGGTTCAACGGCAAGAAAATGAAAGAAGCCGGATTTAATCGCGGCTCGTTCAAAGGTGTCAATTTTTCCAGTTGCGATTTGACCAAAGCGAACTTTTTCGAAACCAATCTCGACGGTGCGATTTTCGACAATACCATTTTAAACGGCGCCGATTTTTCCACGGCGTACAATTACAGGATCGACCCGCAGTACAACCCGATGCAAAAGGCAAAATTTTCAGCCGACGGCCTTCCGGGGTTGTTGGAGAAATATGACATTCGGATTGACAATTGAATCTATAAATTAATCAGCTTATAACTTATGGCTTATCGCTTACGGCCAAACAATCATGAAAAAACTAGTCACCTACTGTCTTCTGTCTTCCGCGTTCTGCCTTTTTGCCGCCTGCCTCAAGCAACCTGAACGCAATTGCACCGATTTCAAAACCGGCAAGTTCAAAGTCGAATTTGAAGTCAAAGGCCAAAAACACACAACGCTGCTTGAGCGGAACGATTCGATCCAGATTGAAACCTATCAAGGCAAAACCGATACGGCATCTGTGCGTTGGGTTTCCGATTGCGAATACATCGTCAAAAATCTCAATCCGCAGACTATGGCTGAAAAGAAAGCTTATGCGATCAAAATCTTGAACACTTCAAAAAATACCTATACCTTTGAATTTGGTGAGGTCGACAGCGATATCAAGCAAACCGGAACCGTAACGAAACTCTAACTGATGATTGAACTCTTATCCAATCCAAACGCGTGGATTGCGCTTGTAACGCTGACTTTTCTTGAAATTGTCCTCGGTATAGACAATATTATTTTCATTTCAATAACGACCGGAAAACTGCCCGACGCAGAGCGAAAGCGCGCGACCAAAATCGGGATGTTCCTCGCAATGTTCATGCGGATTGCATTGTTGTTCGGCATCAGCATTTTGATTGGAATGAAAAAGCCGTGGCTAAGCGTCAAATCAGACGCATTCAGCGCAGATATCACCGGACAGGCACTGATTCTCTTGATTGGCGGACTTTTCCTGTTGTATAAAAGCACGAATGAAATCCGTGAAAAAGTTGATGAGCACGGCGCGGAGGAAAAAGAGCTCGGCAAATCGGCGGCGCGTTCGTTCGGCAAGGTAATCCTGCAAATCATTATGATTGACCTCGTGTTTTCGTTCGACAGTATTTTGACCGCGGTCGGGATGACAAACGGCGTTGAAGGCGCATTGTACATTATGATTACCGCCGTGGTGATTTCGGTTATGATTATGATGCAGTTTGCCGTTCCTGTCGGGAATTTTGTCAATAAACATCCTTCAATCCAGATTTTGGCATTGTCTTTTCTAATCCTTATCGGGTTCATGCTCGTGACCGAAGCGGCACATCTATCAAATGCCTCGTTCTTTGGCAATCACGTCACACCAATCCCTAAGGGATATTTATATTTTGCTATTGCGTTCTCATTGGGCGTTGAAATCCTGAATATGAAGCGTAAGAAAAACATAAAAAAGGCTTAAAGTAATTTTTGCCGTTTTATCCGGTAAAATCACTGATAGCCTAAATTATCGGTGATTTTTTATTTTTACCAAAGGCGTTAATTAAATCGTAAAGGCATTTTCAGGCACGGTTTTTTTAGTAACTTCAATGTAACTCTAAATAATAAAGCCATGAAGACTACAATCAAGACACTCGCGTTGATATTTGTCTCAACTTTGACGATGATCTCATGTCGTAATGCCGAAAAAGAAGCCGCGCTTCAGGAAGAAGCCAAGGAAAGAGTGATCGATTCGATCAAAACCGTTGAGGCCGAAGCTGCCAAACAACGTACCATCGACTCAATGAAAATGGTTGCCGCCCAGCAACAAGCCGCAGCCGCACAAACCCGTACAGTAGTTGTACACGATCGCGATGGCGGCACGACAACTACCGTCCAACAGCGTAAAGGTTGGAGCGGTGCTGCAAAAGGCGCTGTAATCGGTGCCGGTGTGGGCGCTATTTCGGGAGCTGTGATCGATAAGAAAAAACCAGCCCGTGGTGCAATCATCGGTGGTCTCGCCGGCGGTGGTTTGGGTGCCGGTACAGGCGCGATTCTCGACTCGGAGAAAAAGAAGAACGCAGCTAAGAAATAAGCTTTCTGATAAAAAAGCCGCTAAATGTTTAGCGGCTTTTTTATTGGAGACTCCGGCCTTGAGCCGGAGTCTCTTTTCTCAGAACAATGTGATTTGCCCTTCATCGTCAATTTGGATTTCGCCCGCATCGGCAGATGCGTCCACGTTTCCTTTAACTTCAAGTTCTTCGGCCACAATTTCTTTCGGAGGTTCGTAAGGCAATGGCTCGAGCATATTGATTTGTTTGAGCTTATCGCCGGTCAGTTGGTTGCCCAGCGCCTTAATGCCTTTAACGGCAATAAACGATTCCAGATCGATGGTTTGGTTTGGCTTCTGGTTGCCCTTAACTTTTGCGAAAACGATCTCGGCTACCGGGCGGTAATCCGTCGACACGATTTCAAGCTGCGAATTTGGATGTTCCGAAATAAAGGATTCTTCCCTGCTTTCATTCTCTACCAAAAAGCGCTTCACATAATACTTTTCTTTTTCGCCGTCAAAATAGATCGCCGAAATCGGTTTGTTCGGCACCCATTTTTCCAGCACGACCATATCCTGTTCAAAATGCGTGGTCAGTTCAGGGATAATCGTCTTGACTTTTCCTGCTTGGCTAATCAGCAACAGTCGGTCGTTCGGGCGGAATTCCCCGAGCAGTTCTCCTCGTCCGTCGGCATTGAGTTTTTGGACAGTATCGTCAAACCAGACTTTCCGGGGTTTGAGTGTTGAAATTCCTTTTTCCTTGAGTTCGATTTTCTTGATTGGGTATTTGGTAACTGTATTGCCTTTTGAAGCGCGGCCTTTAATGGCGATGTCTGCAAAATCCAAATCCCATTTGAGTTTCTTGATTGTTCCGATTTGGCGCAGCAGAATCGTGATGACTTCGGCCTCGCCATTCGGATTGCACGAAAAGTACAACACCATTGAACCTTTGTTGCCGTTGGTCAAATCATAAGATTTGTCGCGGGTCACGCCGGAAACGTTAAAGCGCTTGATATACGACGGACCATTTTTCCCGTCGCGGTACACCATATTGTAAATTGTTCGCTTGTCATTCTTGTCAAAAACAGCAACGTGTATGATATCTTTGCCTACGAATGCCTTATCGGCAACTTTTGAAACCATCATTGTTCCGTCGCGCAAAAAGACTATGATGTCGTCGATGTCAGAACAA